>NZ_JACSOF010000009.1:0-70011 GCF_014349205.1 Photobacterium sp. BZF1 | reverse complement strand
TATCTATGTTTTAGGTTTACTGAACAGATTTTGTATGATTACAAAAGTGCCGATGGTGCATTCTAAAGGAATGCACCATCGTATAATGTCGATAAACAATGGGTAAATTTAGCTTGTGTCACTAACACTTTCGTAAAGATGACTTTTTTCAAATTCAATTTGCGCATGCTCTAACTCAGCCATCAAAAATTTGATGTCATCTTGGTTGCCCAACTTGATAGCTTCACGCACTTTATCCCGACAATAAATTAGCTTTTCTCGTGGAGATTTTTTATCAAAAAGCTCACGCAATTTGTCCGCTTGATCCATAATTCACCCCATATAACAACTTGTAAAGATCAGTACGTCTGCGGATACCAATAACGTCAATGTGAAGTAATTATTATGCTAATGTGAAAATGATAGCATAATGGCATTATTGTGACGGTATTTCAGTGTGACGCTTTTCACGCTTTTTTCGTTATTAATGCTAAATCAGAATATTCATTTGTGTTAATTATATTAATGTTTTAGGTCTGTTTGGTTTTTGTGTGAAGTATGTAGGGAAGAGTGAGTGGATAAAGCGATTTTTGAGGCTAATGTTGAGTGGGGTAGGAACGAGCAGGAGGTGTTTGTTGGCAATAAGTTCAGCAGGTCACACAGATGGCAGTTCGATGGTGGTGTAAGCGTGCCAGCGACCGCTTCTCATCAGATCGTCCCATTACCGTATTCAAAGCCAGAAAATGTTGATCCCGAAGAAGCCTTTGTTGCAACACTATCAAGTTGTCATATGATGGCTTTCCTTGCTGTTGCTTCAAAGAAAAAATATGTTGTGGATTCCTACATTGATCATGCGATGGGTGTTCTGGAGCAAGGGGAAGGAGGACGATTTTCAATGACTCAAGTAACACTCCGGCCTAACATCGTTTTTTCAGGTGCTCGAACTCCTTCAAAGGAGACCATAGAAAAAATGCACAACGTGGCCCATCAAAACTGCTTTATTGCAAACTCAGTTAAAACCGAGATCAACATTGAGTTTTAGTCGCTCTCTACAAGGTATATAAAATGCCGCCCAGAGTTTAGGCGGCATCGAAAGGGTTTCACCAATTAGTGAAGTGGTTTCTTAGGACCGTTTCGAACAAGATCCTTACCGTTTTCGTAAACTTCTTCGGTGACCCAGCGTCCCATCAATAGTTGGTGCTTATCATCAAGAACAGCCACAAAACGACGACCGTCAGCATTGTTGGTTGCTAAGGCAATGCCGGCGACATTAGTCAGGCCCAAACCACCGCTTTCTACAGAAAGAAGGAAAGCTTCTAGTTCATCCAATGTGGTGATAACGTCATTATCATTGATCATAATATTAATCTTTACTGTAAGTTGTGATTGCATTTTACAGAGGATAGAGGAGAAATTGAATTTAGCTCGATTTAGTTGCTCAAATTTAATTCGACTTGGCCTCTGTAGAGTTCTAGAAAAAGCTTGTCTTGCTGCATCGCTCAAATCCTGTACATTAAATGGAACAAAGGGATGCAATCATAACTAACCATCGGCTTAAACATTTTGGACATTAAGGAAAGGAGCACCGAAATAATGGATAAGAAGACATACGCGGTGATAGGCTCTGGTGCCATTGGTGGATATTACGGTGCGAGGCTTCATCACAGTGGTCACAATGTGCACTTTCTTTTTAACACTGACTATCATTTTGTTTGCGAAAACGGGCTGAAAGTGGACTCGCATTATGGTGATTTTTCGATAACAGCCGATGAGCTCAACGCTTATCATTCTAGTCAAGCAATGCCACAAGTTGATGTTGTGTTGGTTGCTTTGAAAACGACCAAAAACGGCCTGCTAGAACCACTGGTTCGTCCTTTACTCAAACCAGAAACACTCATCGTGCTGTTACAAAATGGTATAGGGGCTGAGCAGGATCTAACGGAGAAGTTAGGGCTGAATCATATCGCTGGTGGATTATGCTTTATTTGTTCCAATAAAGTTGGCCCAGGCCATATCAATCACCTCGATTATGGACGCCTTACCCTCGGTGTTCACGGTGAGTCAGGTTTATCTGATCTCAATGAAGTTGCCAATGACTTTAGGCAAAGCGGCGTTGAAGCCGATGTTGAAGGCAGCATCATGGAAGCACGTTGGAAAAAACTACTCTGGAATGTGCCATTCAATGGACTTTCTGCTGTATTAGATA
Organism: Photobacterium sp. BZF1; assembly: GCF_014349205.1. Taxonomy (NCBI): domain Bacteria; kingdom Pseudomonadati; phylum Pseudomonadota; class Gammaproteobacteria; order Vibrionales; family Vibrionaceae; genus Photobacterium; species Photobacterium sp. BZF1. Next base: position 67,826 of record NZ_JACSOF010000009.1, on the reverse strand, counting down.
CCGATACTGCCCAAATGATGAACTGTCAGCAAATGGCGGAGTTAGCACAAGCAATAATGCATGAAGTGAGGTTGGCTGCACTAGCAACAGGTTATCCAATTGATGAGTCGTTGATTAATACAATGCTGACTAACACGGCCAAGATGAAGCCTTACCTAACAAGTATGCTGCTTGATAAACGAAATCATCGTGAAATGGAATTGCAGTATATGTACAAAAATGTGTTGGATCTGGCCAAACAGTATAGTGTTGGAATGCCAAAGACAGAGGCGTTATATCAGCAACTGTGTTTCATTAACCTGCAAGTGATGAAAAACGGTTAAAGCAGGCAATAATCATTTTTACAGGCCCCTTCGTTACTACAAAAACGAGGGTTTGGCTGATAAACTGCGCATCCAATTTTTCTATTGTGAAAGTTAACCACCATGACATTTGCTTTACTGCAACTAAATAAGTCGCTATTGGATGCATTGCCAAGTCAATTGGCCGAACCAACCGACATTCAACGCCTTGCGATCCCTTCCATTATTCAGGGGCGCGATTTGTTGGCGCTGGCACAAACTGGCAGCGGTAAAACTTATGCTTTTGGCTTACCCATGTTGCAGCAAGTGAATTCTGAGCTAGAGCAGGTTCAGTGTTTAGTTTTGGTGCCAACTCGTGAACTTGCTTCTCAGGTGAGCGATTCCTTAAAAGATGTTGGTGTTAAGCTGGGTATACAGGTAGCCATGTTATGCGGTGGTGTCTCTGCTGAATATCAACAAGCTGAGATAGAAAATGGTGCACAGATTGTTGTAGCGACACCGGGCCGCTTATTGGACTTCCTCAATAAAGAGCTGATTTCGCTTAAATCTTTAGCAATGTTTGCGCTTGATGAAGCTGATAGGTTACTGGAAATGGGCTTTTGGCCTGATGTTCAGAAAATCTTCTCTTTTGCCCCAGCGGCTCGGCAGACTTTGCTGTTTTCTGCCACCTTACCTGAAAGTCTTGAGAATGCCGCGTTAGGTTTAATGTATAAACCTGAGCGTGTTATTGCCAATGCGCAAAACAGTGTGGTTGAAGACATTCATGAGCAGCTCTACTTAGTTAATAAAGGCAGCAAGCCACAAGCATTGATTGCCTTGTTGAAGCAGAATAACTGGCCGCAAGTGTTGGTTTTCGTTGCAGAGAAGAAGGCGGCAGATAATTTAGCTAAGCGACTGTCTAAAGCCGGCATCAATGTAGATTCCCTTCACGGTGACAAAGAGCAAGCCACTCGCGAGCAAACATTGGCAGAGTTTAAAGCACAAAATACACAAGTATTAATCACGACCGACCTGCTATCACGAGGTATCCATGTCGATGAGTTACCAGTGGTGATCAACGCTGACTTGCCTGAAAATGCGGCTGTATATGTTCACCGTGTAGGAAGAACGGCTCGCGCTGGTAATAATGGCCTAGCTATTTCTTTAGTATGCCACGGTGAAACGTTAGCTCTGCATGCAATCCGTAAGCTCACTGGTAGGCCAATGGATACGACAGAGCTTGAAGGTTTCCCAGTAACGGATAAACCAGCAGATCCCACATCAAACACTGAACGTAAGCGGCCACCGCGTGATAAAAAAGCTAACCGCCGTAGCCAAGCCAAACGCAGTATTAAGCAGTTCAAACCGAAGAGAAAAACGAACTAATTTTCTTATCAATTAAATCTAATGAGCAACTTCGGTTGCTCTTTTTTTTGCCTAATGGTTTGACATTGAATCTACAGGTGTTTAGTATCTGCGCCTAATTTTTAGCACGCCGTTATCGTGCCTACTTCAATGGGTATGAAATTGTGTCTATGGGTATCGCAGAGGTCTAAATGAAAAACGTGTTGTGTGTTGTTTTGTTAATTCTGGTCTTGCCAATTAATGCCAAAACAAGGACTGAAACGGCTGGAGATTTACTGCAAGTAGCTCTCCCTTTGACTGGACTAGGTGTTGCATGGTGGAAGGGGGATGATGAAGGTGTGGAGCAACAAATCAAAGGTGCATTAATCACGGGGGCTATTACCCATGGACTGAAATTTGCTATTGAAGAGCAGAGGCCAAATGGCAAAAATTGGGATTCATTTCCGAGTGGGCATACCTCTGCAGCATTTAGTGGGGCTGCTTTCTTACATCACCGCTATGGTATCGAATACGGCCTTCCTGCGTATGTTGCAGCTTCCTATGTAGGTTACAGCCGCTGTTATGCATCCAAACATTGGGAGACAGACGTTCTTGCTGGGGCAGTACTCGCTTATACGGTTAGCTATTACGTTACTACAGAATACAACGATCCAAATCTTACGGTAGCGCCCGCTCGATTCGGTAATAGTGACGCACAAGGGATTGTGTTCAGCTATTCCATTTAAGTGATATGGGGCTACGTGAACTATGTTATTCCTTTACTCATTGCAACCTTCTATCCAGTCTACACTTTCTAGGATTGTTGATGAAAATGATAGGGATGTTGAATGAAAAAATATTGGGTTACAGCCTTTGTTTTGATGATCGCAGCCTGTGCCAAAACTCAGGCTCAAACGTATGTGCGATATGTATTTGAGGGTCAGGTTAAATATGGCATTTTGCAAGGGGAGAATATACAGCCTTTGAAAGGGTCTCCCTTTGATGCCCCATTACCTGCTGGAAAACCTTTGAAGTCAAACCAAGTGCAGATGCTCCTACCGACAGTACCTGAAAAAGTGTTTGCGGTTGGGATGAACTTTGCAAGCCATATTTCATCTGATAGTCAATCGCCACCGCCTCTGTTTTTGAAGTTACCCTCTTCATTGATTGCTACCGGTGAGCCTATAGTGTTCCCTCATGACGCAACGAATGTACATTTTGAGGGTGAGTTGGTGTTGGTGGTGGGTAAGACCTTGAAGGATGCAGATGAAAGTGAAGCCAAAGAAGCGATTTTTGGTGTATTAGCAGGTAACGATTTAACAGAACGGAGTTGGCAAAGTCGCGATCTGCAATGGATGCGGGCAAAAGCCAGTGATGGTTTTGGGCCGATTAGCAACCAGATAGTCACCAATGTGGACTATAACAATGTGTTGCTAACCACCCGCCTTAACGGTGACATAGTCCAGCAGGAGAGCACCAAAAATATGATCCATAAACCAGAAAAAGTGGTGAGCTACCTGAGTCACTATTTTACCCTTAAGCCCGGTGATTTGGTGTTTATGGGTACCCCTGGGCGTACCAAAGCGCTAAGCAAAGGTGATGTAGTCTCGGTTGAGATTGAGGGCGTAGGAAAAGTTGAAAACCGTATCAAGTAGGTAAAAGGTGAGGTATTACCAGCACGCCGGTTCACGAGTGTTCCTTGCTATTGAGTACTTAGTGATTAGATAATCATCTTGAGAACTCAGGAGACTGAAATGGAACAGATATATGTGGCTGGCGGTTGCCTGTGGGGTGTTCAGGAATTTATGAAGCACCTACCCGGTGTGATTTCTACCGAAGCTGGCCGAGCAAACGGGACAACAAACACCACACAGAGTGATTACGATGGTTATGCCGAATGCGTTCGGATAGATTTTGATGCCACGGTTGTGAGTGTTGAACAATTGATGGGGTACTTGTTCGAGATTATTGACCCCTACAGCATTAACAAGCAGGGTGAGGATGTCGGTGAAAAGTATCGTACTGGTGTATATAGCAAAGATCCTGCACATTTAGACAAGGCTAAGCAATATATCAATGCTCGTGAAGATAAAGAGCAAATTGCTGTAGAAGTGCTTCCTTTAGTCAATTACGTCAAAAGTGATGAAGAGCATCAGGATAGGCTAACGCGTTTTCCTAATGATTATTGCCACATTCCGTTAGACCTTTTGCACAAGTATAAGAAGGCAAACTAACTATGATTGAGGGCAATTAGCCTTTGATATTTCGGTAAAATAAAAAGCCCGAGCCAATCAGATTGGCTCGGGCTTGTTGTTTATAGCTTGCGAAGGCTACTCACAAAGATCCAATTCGTTATGGATTAGCACTACACACTGGGAAGCGAAAATCATCTTTGGTCCAAGGCTGATCTTCTGGGTACCAAGGCGTTCCAAGCTTTTGAATGTCTTTTTCGGCATAGGAATGTGGTCGGTGAGCAGGAAGCAGGAGTTGCCGCTGAACTCTTGTTCGCGGATTGAAGCCCCTTTTTTGTCCATCATGTAGAGCTGGTAATCTTCAGCAAGATCTTTGACCAGCTTTTCGAAGCTCAAAGTACGGACAGTAATGCCTGGCTCAACCTGGCGTTCTTGCTCTTTGGTCATCCCGCGTGATGCATCGAGTGCTTTGGCAACTTTACTTAGCAATGCTTGCTCATGGAAACCACCGATATTGGTCATTTCATTGGCAACAAAAGTGATTGTGCGGGAGTAGTCTTGGGTACTTTCTAGTACCAAGTGCACAATCACATCTTCACGGTGCGACTGCGCCACAAAGATCGAATTCATTAGGGTATGGGCCAAAATTTCGGTGTGAGCTTCTTGGCCAACTGAAGCCAGTAGTTGCTGGCTGTCGGTAGGAGCGGATCTGGCTCGTAATACAAAGGCGCGCATTGAAGAATGTCCTACAGATAAAATTACTTTTGAATCAATATATTGATATCAACCGAGTCTAATCGGCAATCAGAAGGGCAAGATTATCGCACCTTTGCAGTGATATGTAACTGAAATAATGCTTGAGAGTGACATGTGGTGCGCGAGTGATTATAAATAGGCCACCGAATTGAGGTGGGCTAGCATCAATGGAACATCGAGAAGGCGCCCGTTTAGAGTTCAAACACTTCTGATAGTGTATCTATCATTTGATCATAGTAAGGGTTGAATGTCAGCCGAGCGTGGACCTTGTCTGGTTCTCGGTGATCCCATGCGCTATACCATACCTCACCGCCAGCAAGGCAGTAATCTTCTGCCTCCTGCGATTCTTGCCCGTTACGGCAAATGGTTTCACTACCATTTATGCCGTAATAAGGGTTCTTGGGTGAATATAACACCCCCATATGGGACATATTACTTACACGTAACTCGGGTACTCGGCTGTTTACATACACGACATTGTCTTCGTCGGGTTTGGGGCTTGTGCCGTACCACATTAGCTTGTTGTCAGGGTGGGTGAACCGAGTTTGAAATATGTCTTTGATAGCCTTGGTATCCAACACACTGTCATGCTCTGTCAATACCATGAATGTCGGGCGGTCAAATTGACGTTTGTCTAAATCTTCCATGGTCGCTTTGCTGGTGTGGTAATACTGAGCAAAGCCATTGGTCGGCATATTGCTGTAGCGGGTATAGTTAGTTTCGCCATTAGGTATGTTTGTGCGAAGCCAAGGCCTTACCGAAGAGAGCAAGGGGGTCATAAATGCCATAGGCTCATTGGATTGGAAGCCTGGAGAAAACAACATAAGCCCTGCGATATCAGAATTATCCGCCGCATGGAGGTAGGCAAGGTTGCCACCAGTTGAAAAGCCACCTAAGTAAACCTCTTCAACCTCTTCCTCAAGTAACTCAACTTGTTTATTAACGAGCTTTTGCCACTGCTCATGATCAGCATTCATCATGTCTGCTGGACGGGTTCCATGTCCATCAAGCAGGATACTCCTGACGAGAAATCCGTTCTCTACCAAGGATTGGCTGATATCAACAAAAGAATACGGGGAATCCCCCAAACCATGGATCAGTAATATCCCTTTTCGGGAGCTAGCGGGATTATCAGCAGCCTGCTCTTTGCTTGATTGGGGCCTTAGTTCAAACGGCATATTTGCTTTTAACTCTTGCTGCTTGTTCTCAGTCAAGTAATACCGATGCTGGCTGAGCTGTCTCTCCGTTTGGCTTAGATACTCATCGAAAGAATGGTAGCCGTTGACCGGCTGGCTGCCCGACGACTGATACAATGGATGGTCGACTGTACTTTGGCAACCAAAAAGGGCAAGAGCGGCGACCGTTGCACTCAGGATTATTGTTTTACTTGGTTTCATAGCAATCTAATGAATGACGTTATGGTTTATCGGTTTAAAGTTACCATTCTCAATATGAATAGGGGATTAAGATGTAGAACAATTTTATTACGTTATTATTCAGGAAAAAGTTGTGCGCATATGTCAAAATGCGCCGTCTCCAGCAAAAAATCTGTAATGTAATGAACTATCAAGCTGCTATTTTCGATATGGATGGTTTGCTTCTCGATACAGAACGCGTCTGTATGCGTATCTTTAAAGAAGCCTGTGAAGTACAAAACCTTCCATTTTATGAAGATGTTTACCTATCAATCATTGGCCGCAATGCGGCGGGAATCGAGGTGATATTCCGCCAAGCCTATGGTGATGATTTAGACCGCCTGCATAACGAGTGGCGTACTCGTTACAATGCAGTGGTAAAACATCAGGCAATCCCGGTAAAAGAGGGAGTGATAGAGCTATTGGAGTGGCTGAAATCGCAAGGAACGCCGATTGCTATCGCGACGTCTACTGCCAAAGATGTTGCCAAAACAAAATTAGAACTGGCGGGTATTGCCAAGTACTTTGATAACCTCACTACGGGTTGTGAAGTTGCCAACGGTAAGCCTCACCCTGAAATTTATCAATTGGCGGCGAGCCGTCTGAATGTAGCGCCTGAGTACTGCCTAGCTTTTGAAGACTCAAACAATGGCGTAAGGGCGGCGGTTGCTGCAAACATGAAAACCTATCAGATCCCTGATTTGGTCGACCCATGTGATGAAGTGCGTCAATTTAGGCATGCTATTGTCCCTTCGCTCTGTGATGTGCTTGCTGAGTTACAGTCGGCGTAATGCTGAAAAGCCTCTGTTAATGAACAGAGGCTTTTTCTTTAGGGCGATTGCGTTGGTCTTGGCTCGTTATTTACCGGCTTCAACTAAACATACAGGCGCATCGACAAGGCACTGGTAGCCTGTTGGCGTGATTTCTCCCGTTTCGGTGTTACGATGAAAGCTCACGATATTGTTAGAGTGCTGGTTGGCAACAACTAGCCATTGCCCATCTTTGGAAATAACGAAATCCCTTGGAAATTGTCCTTGGCAATCATAGGTATTCAGTAGTTTCGGCTCCTCGCCCAAAATACCAAAGACGCTGATTTTGTTTTGCGCACGGCAAGACACATACAGGTATTTTTCATTCTCAGAAAGACGAATAGCCGATGCAGCTTCGCCGTTTTCAACTTCAGGCAACAGCTCGCATTGATGTGTTATCTGCCAATTACCGTCGTTAAGAGTAAGGACAACGAGCGTTTCAGATAGCTCACACACTACATAGGCACGGGTTTCATTGTGATTGAACACCATATGGCGTGGTCCAGCACCTGCTGGCATTGTGATAGTTTGCGCTAATTGGAATGTGTGCTGGCCGTTTTCACCATCAAACTGATAAAACCGAATACGATCCGAGCCGAGATCAACAACTGCCAATTGATTGTTATGGTTAAGGAACGTGACTTGGTGGGCGTGAGGAGATGCCTGACGGTTTGAATTAGGCCCGCAACCGTCCTCGTATAAATCGGCAATAGCTTGTATTGGCCTTCCATTGTCATCAAGCAGATAAACAGACACATTACCCGAACCATAGTTAGCTACGGCAAGGTAAGGGAATTTGATATCTATATGGCAAGGATAATCCCCCGCGATAGGCAAGAAAACATTACCTTGTTCTGATGAAAACTGCAGTGCTGCACCTTCTTCCTGAGAGGTTTCACTAAAGCTGTAGAGGCCATTATCCGTGGTGGTCAGATAAGATGGATTACGCAGCGCGGTTAAATCTTCATTGCGGGTAAGTTCACCCGTTGCTGGGTCTAAAGAGATCTTGGCAATCCCTTTACTGGTACTTGGTGCATCGGTATAAGTACCGACATAAAAGTGCAGGTGATCGTGGGAAGTCATGAAATGCTCTGAATACAACTAAATAACTGCCCATACCATGCCTTTTGACCCCAGAGACAGCAATGAATTAAACGCTGAGTAGAGTCAAAATGTGAACCAGTTAGCTTGCCTGCATGAAAACTGGGTTTGTTTCTATAAGTGAATTTGATTTGAATAGGGCAATTTTGTACAAAATTAGCAAAGGTCGTTAAGCTAGATTGGCATCACAGGAATAGTGAGTAAGCAATGTCAGAGCAAACAAAGAAATTCAAAGAGGACGCGAGTTTCTCAATCGCTGATGAATTGGGCGGCCTTGAATTATTACAGGCAAAATATAAGCGACAGAATTTCTCACGCCATAGCCATGAAGGTTATACCATCGGGGTGATAGAAAAAGGTGCGCAACGTTTTTACCGTACTGGCGGTAACCATGTCGCACCGAAAGATCATATCATTTTGGTCAATGCCGATGAGGTTCATACCGGCCATTCAGCGACTGAAGGGGGCTGGGAATACAGGGCGATGTATCCGTTGCCCGAGCAGTTCGCTGCAATGACCGAGGGCTTAGGCCCGCACCCGTCAGTTCCGTATTTTCCTGAGCCAGTAGTCCATGACCCCGATGTTGCGCAGCAGTTACGCTTGGTTTTTTCGACTTTGGAAAATTCCGACAACCGCCTGTTACGTGAAACCTTGGTATATGGCGCGTTAGTTAAGTTAATGGCAAGGCACAGTAAAACTCGTAATGAGTTTGAACCGCGTACCCGAAGCCAGAAACAGGTAATGCTGGTTAAGACTTTTCTCGACGATTTTCCGCAGGCGGATGTATCCCTTGAAGAGTTAGCGAAACTAGCGGGTTACAGCCCTTATTATTTAGTACGGGCGTTTCAAAAAGAGTTCGGTCTACCTCCCCATGCTTACCAAATCCAGAGCCGTTTACGTTATGCCAAAAAACTGCTGAAGGCTGGCCATTCGATATCAGATGCCGCGCAGGAAGCAGGGTTTCATGACCAGAGCCATTTCCACCGTCATTTCAAGCGGGCAATGGGGATTACACCTAAGCAATATACTGGCTCTTTAATCTAACGATGAATTGAGCAATTTTGTACAAGTATTGGTTTCGGTATTTTGGCGTTATGAATAGATGATTTCGCAACAAAGAAGATTTATTGGATGGATACAACGATAGTGGAAACACCACAAGAAACCCGTCGAGCACGATTATTTGGTCAAGGAGCCTTGGCCATGGTACCGCTGAGTATAGCGGTAATTCCTTGGGGGTTGCTCGCTGGTTCTTTTGCCATTGATGCAGGGTTAAACCCTTTGGAAAGCCAGGCCATGTCAGCAATTTTGTTTGCCGGTTCGGCTCAGTTAGTTGTCACGGGTATGTTCAAAGCGGGAGCGGGCCTGTTTAGTATGATGCTGGCGACTTTCTTTATTACCTCCAGGCATTTGCTCTACAGCGTATCGATGCGGGAGAAAATCAGCCCTTTGCCGTTGAAGTGGCGCTTGGGTTTGGGTTTTCTTTTGACTGATGAGCTATTTGCTATCTGTGGTCAGCAGTCAATAAAGCAGTTTAACCGCTGGTATGCCTTGGGTGCAGGTTTGAGCTTCTATTTGGCATGGAATGCAGCGACATTGGTGGGTATTTTCGCTGGCAGTTATATACCAGCCTTGAATGAACTTGGTCTTGAGTTCGCAGTTGCTGCGACCTTCATTGCATTGGTTATACCGCATGTTATTAATCTACCCGTAGTATTTGCGGTGTTATCCGCATTAGGTCTGTCAATCACTTTGAATTACTTCGATGTCGGTGGGGCATTAATGATCGCAAGTCTTGGTGGCATGCTGGCCGGTTACTTTGCGGAGAAATGGCGGGGAGAGCAGGGATGATCATGTTATCGATTCTGGTGCTCACGGCTTTGGTTTTCTTGAGCCGGTATTTGTTTTTGGAGCCTAAACTGCCACTTAAAATTAATCCCGAACTGCAGCGTATATTGAAATACTCCAGCCCTGCGGTATTAACTGCTATTTGGGCCCCCATCGTGTTTATGCCTGAAGGGGAAGGGTTGTGGCTTGCTGTTGATAATCCTTATTTATTGTCGGCATTATTGGCTGCAGGCTTGGCTTGGAAAACCAAAAATGTCCTGTTAACAACAGTTGTGAGTATGGTTGTGTTTTTAATATTGAATCTGCTGATATTTTAGTCGGCAAGTTGTGTTTCAAACCTTATCACTGTGAGCAAGATCATATTGGAACTATTGCTGTAAGTAGATTGATACTGTAAAACATGCATCCCCTTACCGCGGCATTCTTAAGCAGAGAAGGTATTATGAAATCAAAGATGTACTCAACGTTCGCTAGCGAATATGACGAAGTTATTCAAGACAACATCTACAATGCTCATTTAGAGCGTCCAACGCTTCAAGCAATGCTGCCAGCCCTCAACGATATTGATGTGCTTGATCTTGGCTGTGGCTCTGGTGTGTATGCTCAATTCTTGCTTGAGCAAGGGGCTAAACATGTTACCTGTATTGATTACTCTGAAGAGATGGTTCAATTGGTAGCAAGCAAGGCAGAAAAAGCTGCGCTTACCGATAAGGTTGTTGCGTATGCGCAGGATCTTTCTAAAGGGTTGCCGAAGGAAAAGGATGCGAGTGTAGATTTGGTCATTTCACCACTGATGGCCCATTACCTTGAAGATTTAAATCCACTGTTCAGAGACGTTCACCGTGTATTGAGAGTGGGTGGTTCTTTTGTTTTTTCGACCCACCATCCGTTCGCAGACTTTGAGTGTACGCAAAGCGGTAACTATTTCGATCGCGAATTAGTGCAAGAAGAGTGGAATACAGTGGGTAAACCGGTTCAAGTAAGCTTTTATCGTCGTTCGCTGACCGAAATCATGAACGCGCTAACCCAGAATGGTTTGGTGATCACCCAACTCTCTGAGGGTGAAGTGTCAGAGAAGGTCAAGGAAATGGATGAAGGCCGTTACGAGTATCTATCAAAGAACCCAAACTTCATTTTCATTAAGTGCCAGAGACTCGCTTAATTTATAGCAAGTGTACATGTGTAAAAGGCCGAGTTAACTAGCTCGGCCTTTTTGTATCGGCTATGGGTGTGAAAAAGCACGAATAGTCGTCATCACAATGTTATCAATCTTCTGTTCAAGTTCTTCACCTTCAGGTAAAGGCAATATATCCAGTACCATAGGCCAAAACAGTTGGCCTTGTAATAGGCTGACATAAACACTAGTAATAGTTTGGACATCTCGAGCGAATAGCTTTTTAGCCACGAGCGCTTGTGCGAACCACTGGCTTACTGCGTGAGTATGATATAGGCGTTGGGTAATGGATTTTGCCAAGTCAGGTTGACGGAAAAACTCCATCAAAATAGTGCGCGACAATTCAATGCCATATTGCTCGTAAATGATCTTTAATTCATGCTGGGTGATTAAACGTAACTGTTCATCCAGTGGCTTATTCACATCAAATTGATAGTGCTCTTCTTCGACTGACTTCTCTCTAATTTCGGTTAAAACCGCTTCAAACAATAACTCTTTACTCTCAAAGTGCCTGTAAAGCGTCCGCTTAGAGACTTCTGCTGCCTGACAAATATTGTTCATATTGGCAGCTAAAAAGCCATTTTTTATAAATTCTTGCTTAGCAGCACTGACGATAGCCAATCTTTTTTGTTCTGAACGCGCCATTAATTCATTCCGTGATGGTTTTCACTGAGTTTAGCAACGTATTGCCATAAGGTAAACTCATGAGTTTACTTTTGGGGGTTCCTGAACTAGAATCCGCCAAAATTTGCTGTACAGATTTTGATCGCCTCAAAAGGGCGACTTTTTTCCTTTTCCAAGAGGAGGATGCTATGGAAAACATACATAGAGTATTTGAGAGATATTCGTTGAAGACTTTGGCTGTGTCTGTAAGTCTCGCTTTTGCTGGTTTGACGTTATTTGGTTGTGGTCAAGAACCGACACAACTAGAAATTACATCAAAGGAAACTAGGCCAACTGTAAGGCCTGCAATGACTGAAGTAGTGTCAGCAACCCGTGGCGATCAGCTGATTTTCAATGGCGTTGTTCGAGCCGCTGAGCGAGCTGAGTTAGCCTTTCGTGTGGGTGGTAGGTTGACAGAGTTACTTGTCGGTGAGGGGGATAAAGTTAAGAAAGGGCAACTACTGGCTCGCCTTGATTCACGTGATGCAACTACGGCGTTGGCTTCGGCAAAGTTAGAGCTGAACAACACGGAAGCCGAATTCTTACGCGCAAAAGCGATTTATGACAAGAGTAAAGCCATTTCAAAAAGCCAACTGGACGAAATCACCACTCGCTATAACTTGGCGAAAAATCGACGTGATGAAGCGCAGCGTCAGTTAGATTACACACGCATAGAGGCTCCGTTCGATGGCATTATCGGTCGTCGATATGTTGATAATTTCGTGCAAATGCAAGCAAATAATCCGGTATTTACGCTTCACAACATTGATGATCTTGAGGTTGTCATTCACATACCAGATAGCGTGATGCTATCAAGTGTGAGCGGTACGGAGGCCAAAGCCGAAATTAATGGTATTCCAAATCACCTTTTTGACCTGTCGTTGAAAACATTTGCGACTCAGGCTGACCCAGTGAGTCAAACTTATCCAGTCGTGTTGGCCTTCAGGGATGTCCAAAACTATCGGGTCTTGCCAGGTATGACGGTAAAGGTGGTCCCAGCAGAGACCGGCGATATGAGTCAACACTCGATGATCACTGTGCCTTTAATTGCAGTGGTACCAGATAACCAAGGCAAGCAATACGTGTGGGTTGTAACTGAAGATAATACTGTCAGTAAGCGATATGTAGAAGTAGGGGCCTTGAGCCGAGATCGAGTGGCTATCACCCAAAACTTGAAGACTGGTGAGCAAGTGGTTGTTGCTGGTGTGTCGAGTTTGGTGGAAGGGATGGAAGTTCGCCCGATGCAGACAGCAAGTAGTTTGGGAGTAACTACGAGCTGGGTGGTTCACGAGGGTCAGCAATGAACATTGCTCGTTATACGCTAGCTAAACGCACCAGTGTTTGGGTTCTTATTGGTTTGATTTTGCTCGGTGGTTATATCAGCTACCTAAAATTAGGCCGATTTGAAGATCCAGAATTTATCATCCGCCAAGCCGTAATAAATACCGCTTATTCAGGGGCAACGGCACAAGAAGTCTCTGACGAAGTCACCGATGTGATTGAAGGGGCGGTTCAGTCACTGCAAGAGCTGAAAGAGGTAAAGTCGGTTTCCAAGCAAGGCATGTCAGAAGTGACGGTGGAAATCAAACTTGAGTTTGCCAAAACAAATGCTGACTTACAGCAAGTATGGGATAAGTTACGGCGTAAGGTCGCTGATGCACAGAGGTTGTTACCGCCTGGAGCAAGCCCATCTATTGTTAATGATGACTTTGCTGATGTTTATGCGCTGTTCTTCGCTGTAACGGGTGAAGGTTTTAGTGATAAACAATTGCAGGATTATGTTGATAGCTTGCGTCGCGAATTGGTGTTGGTTCCAGGGGTAGCCAAAACAGCGACATTGGCTGAACGTCAGGAAACAATATTCGTTGAGATATCGAGTGAGCGACTAGCTCCCTTTGGGGTATCGGCAGAGCAGGTGTTCCAAGTTCTGCAGAAGCAAAACTTGGTGACAGTTGCAGGTGCGATTGATTCGCAAGAGATGCGCATTCCGGTTATTCCTGTCTCCAATATTCGCTCTTTTGACGATTTGCGAAATTTGCAGATTGGTGTCGGTCCAGACAATACGGTCATGCGGCTTGGTGATATTGCCAATGTGACGCGTGGATACCAAGAGCCGGCCAGTATGTTGATGCGCTATAACGGTCAACGAGCGGTCGGTTTTGGTATCTCCAATGTGACCGGAGGTAATGTTGTTGAGATGGGGGATGCGGTTAAGGCAAGGCTGGCTGAACTAGAAGGCCAGAGGCCACTAGGCGTAGAACTCCATGTTATCTCAATGCAGTCAGATTCGGTAAGGGACTCAGTTGCGAACTTTATCGATAACTTAATTGCTGCCGTTGTGATCGTTTTTGTCGTCCTATTAGTGTTTATGGGATTACGCTCAGGGTTGATCATTGGCTTTGTCTTATTGCTCACTGTTGCTGGCACACTTTGTATCATGTTCATTGAAGATATAGCCATGCAACGTATCTCCTTGGGGGCATTGATCATTGCTCTAGGTATGCTGGTGGACAATGCGATTGTGGTCACTGAAGGTATTTTGGTCCGGTTGCAGCAAGACCTAGAACAAGATAGAGAAACCGTTATTTCAGAGGTGGTCGACGCGACAAAGTGGCCACTGTTAGGCGGTACAATAGTCGGTATATTTGCTTTCAGTGCGATAGGCCTTTCGGCATCTGATATGGGGGAATACGCCGGTTCACTATTTTGGGTGATCCTTTACTCGATGTTTTTGAGTTGGGTATTTGCTGTTACCGTTACCCCGATGCTTTGCCATGACTTTTTAAAAGTAAAAGCAACCAAGGGTAAGACTAAAATTAGCCCGATGATGGCCATGTACAAAGTGGTATTGGTTTGGGTATTGAAGCACCGAATCGCTACCGTATCTATGCTTGTCGCTTTATTGGCTGTATCGGTTTATGGCTTGCGATATGTTCCACCAGGATTTATGCCTGAATCACAACGGGCACAGTTTGTCATTGATGTCTATTTGCCTCAGGGTTCTGATATTCAACGTACAGAGCGGTTCGTTGCGAATATAGAAGCTGATGTGAAAGCGAAAGAGGGGGTAACCAACATCACTAGCTTTATTGGTGGTGGTGGGCTTCGGTTTATGCTGACTTATGCACCGGAAGCGCGGAACACAAGTTATGGTCAGCTATTGATAGATATTGATGACTATACCAAGATTGCGTCCCTGTTGATTGAGTTGCAGGATGAACTGTCGGATAAATACCAGGATGCTTCCATTAAAGTGTGGAAGTTTATGTTAGGCCGAGGTGGCGGTAAAAAGATCGAAGCGGGCTTCAAAGGACCAGATAGCCAGGTTTTACGTCAGCTGGCAGAGCAAGCCAAGGCAATCATGCATGCCGATTCGAATCTGATAGCGATACAAGATGATTGGCGTCAGCAAGTGCCAGTGTTGAGCCCGGTATATTCACCGGAAAAAGCACAACGCTTTGGGTTGACCACTCAAGAGATCAATCAGGCTATCGCTCAAACATTATCTGGGCGCAATGTCGGTGTTTACCGAGAAGGTGATAGCTTAATCCCTATCGTTGTTCGTTCGCCAGAGCACGAGCGCAATCATCAACGTGCAGTTGAAAATACAGATGTGTTTAGCTCTGCAGCGGGGGGATATATTCCGGTAAGTCAATTGGTCGACTCGGTTAACGTGGTATATCAAAATGCTATTTTGCGCCGTATCAACCGTGTGCCGACTATCTTGGTACAAGCCGATCCCGCTCCCGGTGTATTGACTGCGGATGCATTCAATAGTGTTCGCGCTAAAATTGAAGCGATTGATTTGCCGCCGGGCTATGAGTTGATTTGGTATGGGGAATATAAAGCATCGAAGGATGCCAATGAAGGGCTTGTCATCTCTGCGCCTTATGGTTTCGCTGCGATGATCCTGTCGGTGATCTTCATGTTTAATGCTATCCGCCAACCATTGGTGATTTGGCTTACCGCGCCGCTAGCCGTTATAGGGGTGACAGTTGGCTTGATCGCATTTCAAACACCGTTTGAATTCATGGCGATACTTGGCTTCCTGAGCTTAATTGGCATGATGGTGAAGAATGCGATTGTCTTGGTTGATCAAGCTGACATGGAGATCGCAGATGGCAAAGCCCCATACTTTGCAATCATTGATGCAGCAATGAGTCGAGCAAGGCCGGTATTGCTTGGGGCGCTGACAACTATCCTAGGTGTTGCACCTTTGCTTATTGACCCGTTCTTTAAGAGCATGGCTGTGACGATTATGTTTGGTTTGCTGTTTGCTACAGTCTTAACCTTGGTTGTTATTCCACTATTTTACGCTTTGCTCTTTAGGGTAAGCGTGGAGAGTTAAAATAAAGTACAAGTAAGGAAAAAGGCGAATCTTTTGATTCGCCTTTTTTTATCGTGAATTATGAGCGGGTACCGACAGTTTGGTAACAATAATTCGTGATACTTAGATGTTTTGCTCTATAGTGGTACCTGCCGTTGTCACAATTATCCAATATGTCAGTGGTTTATATATAAAAAAGATAACAGTTAAAGGAAGAGCTGAATATGTACCCGTTTATGCGTCTAGCGAAAGTAATGTGGCAAGCCAAGCGTAACTCCCCGGTTCACATTACTGATAAGAGTGAAATCTCATTCTCTTGTCGCCCCTGGGATCTCGATATTTTTAATGAAATGAATAACGGTCGGGTGCTTACCCTGTATGACTTGGGTCGAACTGAGCTGGGTATCCGCTGCGGGTTAATGAAAGTACTGGCAAAAAAACGGTGGGCATTAGTAGTAGCAGGCAGTTCAGTGCGTTATAGAAAACGCATCCATATGTTCCACAAGGTAAAAATGTACTCCCAGTGTGTAGGCTGGGACGATAAATGGCTTTATGTCGAACAGTCTATGTGGGTAGACGGCAAACCGTGTTCGTCTGTATTAATTCGGGCGGGTGTGACGTCAAAGAAAGGATTAGTTTCACCACAAGATTTGCTCGAAGCGATGAATGAGCCGGTGAATACACCGATATTGCCACAATGGGTAACAGAATGGATTGATTCCGAGCAGCACAGGCCGTGGCCACCTATTGGTCAATAATTACTCTCCATTCTTAGGTTTATAAACAGCGGAGAGCGCGATAGGGCTCTCCGGCTGCTTGAAACCACATTTAATCGAGTAGTTCGCGTTTAATTACGGTTATTACCCCTGCATCGCGGTGACTTGGTGCTGAGAATCGCGCTATATCCTTTACTTTCGGGTGAGCATTATCCATGGCATAGGAGTGGTAGCTTGCTTTGAGCATTTCTAAATCATTAAGGTAATCACCAAAGCTCATGGTCTGCTCATAGCTAAAACCTAGCGTGTTCTGTAAGTGTTCAATAGCAGCTCCTTTAGAAGCCTCGGCATTCATTACATCAAGCCAGATTTTTGCACTTACTACTACCTGATGAGTCTGACCAAACTCGCGATCAAAGCTTGGGAAAACATGTTCTTCAGTGCCATTAAAGTGGCAAATAGCGACTTTGATAAAGTCATCGTCGACAGCCAAGAGGTCGCTGACATACTGACAACGCTGGTAGTATTTCGAAAACTCTTTCAGTGCCTGTGGATCCTGAGTTTCAATGTAGGCTGATTGGGTACCACACAAAACGATGTGCGCTCCGTCGATTGCTCGTGCCTGCTGAATAATTGCTGATATAGACGCTTTGTCGATTTCGCAGCGGTACAGTTCTTTGCCTTGGTGCATCACCATGGTGCCATTTTCAGCAATAAACATCATATCTTCGCTTACCGGTGCGAATGTCTCCATCAAGCTGTAATACTGACGACCCGATGCAGCAGCCAAAATAATATCGCGTTGTTCTAGTTGCTGGTAAACCGAATAAAATTCGGCAGGGAGCTGGCTATTTTCATCGAGTAAGGTCCCGTCCATATCGACGGCGATAAATTTGATGTCTTTACTTGGCATAGTTGACCGTATTGTTTTCATTAGCAATGGTTCGAGCGTGACAAAGTACATGAGATATGAATCTCTGCAAGTATTTTCGTCTTAACCCCTTCTTAACCCCCTTACCGTTATCTTATCCGCGTCTTAGTGGGAGATAGCATCAATGACGTTCCGATATTCACTGGTTTCACTGATGTTGCTCGGCCTGGTTGGCTGTGCGACAACAGGGGAAGCCGACTTTGCAACGCAAGCCAGCAGCAACCAAAACATCGCCATCCAGCAACTCGTTGAGCGGGTTGAGCAAACACCGCCAGCACTGGGGAGCCAGCAAGCTCCTAACCGGATCACCGATCTGATCAATGTACCTGAGTTGGAGCAATACCTGTCCGCCGCGTTTGCCAATAACCCAAGCTTGCAACAAAGTATTGTGGCGATGAAGATTGCCTACGCCCAAGAGGGGATCAGCTTTGCCGACCAACTGCCAACTTTAGCGGCAGGTTTTTCGGGCGAGAAAACAGAAGGCAGTAACGAAAGCTACAATGCCGACCTTACTGTTAGCTGGGAGTTGGATGTCTGGCAGCGCCTGTCTGATGTCACTGCGGCCTCACAAAAAGATGTCGCCGTCAACCAAGCCAACCTGCAAAATGCCACCAACCTTTTAGCCGCAAACATTATGCGTGGCTGGCTTGAGAACAGCGTTAACCAGCAGCTGTTGGACATCGAACAGCGCCGCTTGGTTATCCTAGAGAACAACGAAACACTGGTACTCGAGCGCTACCAAGTAGGGCTGGGCACACTGGAAGAGCTAGATAACGCCAAAACTAACACCGCCTCAACTCGTGCAACGGTCGCCCAGTACCAAGAGAGCCTCGCCCAAAGCAAACGCAGCTTGCTATTGCTAACTGGTGAGTTGAACGCTCCAGTTACCGATATTCAGGTCGCGGCAGACTTTCCCCAAATCCTTAACCCCTTGGACTCTATGTCGGTGCAAGATCTCTCCGGCCGCCCGGATTTACAGCAAGCCTTTTTCAATATCGAAGCCGAAAGCTTAAGAACCGATGCGGCCTACAAAGCCATGCTGCCGTCATTTAGCTTGTCTGCCAGCCTGAAAGATATGGCAGAGACCCCAAGCGAAGCGTTGTTTGCCAACCCGTTATGGACGGCATTGGGTCAAATCTCTGCGCCGTTATTCCAAGGCGGCAAACTCAAAGCGAATGCGGAAATTGCCGAGCTGACTACAGAGCAAAGTTATTGGGCATACCAGGAAACCCTGCTGACAGCCGTGAACGAAGTTGAGAATGCCATTGGCCAAGAAAGCGCGCTAGCACAGCAACAACAACATTTAAGCACTTCCTTGACCAGTGCCAAGCGCAGTGTCGTGAGCTATGAAGAGAAATACCGCCAGGGGCTGGTCGATATCTTCGATTTGCTGACCGTCCAGCGCCAAGCCTATGACGTCGAAGCCCAGCTGACCAATACCACTTACCAACGACTATTAAACCGAATTGATTTAGGCCTAGCCCTAGGCTTGGGAGTCAACGCATGAAAACCACAATCAAAAAGAATGCCATTACCTTAGCCATCACACTGGCGGCGGCTGGCTCTATCTTTGCCGTCGTAGCCTACAACGGCAGCCAAATGGCACAGGCGGCCCAAGCCACTCCGGCCACGCCAACAACAAAAAATGATGACATTATCAATTGGCAGGCGATGGATGAAAAAGCCATGCAGCAAGCCCTGTCTCAGGTTGGGGTGCAGCTTACCCAAGCTGCGAGCTATCAGGCACAAATCATCGGCTACGGTGAGGCAAAACCACGCTATGAGCTGGCGTTTGCCAGCGAGGTCAGTGGCCGGGTTGAATGGTTATCCGATGCCTTCGAAGCCGGCGCCACGGTGAAGAAAGGAGAGTTATTGGCAAAGCTGGATACCACGTCCTACGAGCAAGCCGTTACCCAAGCAAAATCAGATGTTGCCTCGGCCACACAAGCACTGCTTGAAGAGCAGCGCCAAGGGGAGCAAGCGCGCTCTGAATGGCAGCGTTCAGGCCTGACTGGGACACCGAGCTCACCCAGCGCCTAATCGCCCAGTACGGCTGGCAATATCAAACCACCCAAGCTAATGATGGCTGGAGGGTTGAAGTGGTGTTTGATACTGCCACTTAATATAATTCTTGCTGTTTAGCTTTGAGTACGAAGGTACCACCACACTAATGGAACCAGAAGAATCACTTCGATTACTACATATAACCATTGTTTGGCAACTGAACCGTCCAACATTATTCCTATTAACCTTGCTACAAGTAAACCAAAAACAAGAGAGGCACTGGTAGCGGCAATTGTCGTCATCCAAGGTTGTAACTGGTGGTGAAACAGCAACAAAGAACCGAATCCGATCAGCAAACCCCACCATATTCTGCGTTCGATAGCATGAAAAGTATCATTTGGGATCGGCTTGTTACTGAGGAGTTCTGGGTTGGCTACTAACACCAAGCCAATAATAATCAATAAGATGCCAGCACATCGTAAAATCAAGGTATTTTCTATCATCGTTCTTCTATCCAGAATTTAAGTAGTATTTTCGGGTACATATGGTTTCGTTGCACGAAAGCCATAGTTACAACGCCCAGTTTAATGCTGTTTTTTGCTCAGAAAGCGACCAGAGTTTTGCAGCCATTTCAGTATCCAGAGCAACGTGATCCAATTTACAAGCTCCAACCGGACCAACGGTATCAGCACGTTTGGTAGGGCCGTAAAGCGTAGCGGGTTGTAAATTATCTTCGGTCGCACACATTACCTCAGGCCAAGCGCCTTTTTCTGCCGACTGAGCGATGACACGAGAAAGTACCGACCATAGCATTTTGTTGAAAGTGCTAGCAGTGTCCATCAACAAGTTGGTACGAGATGCTCCTGGGTGACACACCTGAACTTCGACTTGTTTTCCTGCAACGTCAACACGTCGTTGAAGTTCATAGGCAAACATCATCTGGGCGAGTTTACTCTGAGCGTAAGAGTCCCAAGCGGTGTATTTACTACTAAAATTAAGATCTTCGAACTTAATTCTTTTTAGGCCCATTTTATAGGCGTTGCTGCCAACAACGACAATACGTCCTTGAGATGCTTCGATTCGATCAAACAGTAAGCCACATAGCAAGAAATGACCAAAGTGATTGACCCCAAGTTGGCTCTCAAAACCATCTATGGTGATTTCTTGTTTGGTGACCTGAGCAATAGCGCCATTACAGATGAGTGCGTCAATTACTGGTGTTGACCCCAAAAGTTCATCTGCAGCTTGGCGGACGGATGAAAGCTCGGCCAAATCCATCTGTACGAAACGCACATCAATATGGTCACCAAGGTCTTGTTTTAGCTGTTCGATTGCTGCTGCCGACTTGACTGGATTGCGATTCATCATGACAACTTTTGAACCTTTGGAAAGAAGGATGCGGGATGCTTCAAAGCCAGCACCACTGTTAGCCCCCGTTATGACGTAAGTCTTGCCATTAAGAGAACCAATACGCTCTGGAGTCCAACCTTTTGTACCAAATAGCTTAGTTGTCATGATGTAAACCTTATCAGTAATGCGTTAATCCGTGATACGGCGATAAAGGAACTTGTACGCCGTTGTCTACAGTAGTATCGTTGTCTGGAAGTTACTATAACTCTCACTGCGGGGCATAAATAGACGGATTTATCTCTAAAACATGCCTATTTGTATCGATTTTGGCTGGCGGGTATTGCGATGAAAAGGGATGAAATAAAACAGTTGGTAGAAAAGCGTATTACTGAAGATGGTATGGTGGAAACAGGCATTAATGGTGTGCGTATTTTTAAAGTAACCAATGCTATCCCTTGTGCGCCAGCGGTGTATGAGCCAGCCGTCATTGTCATCCTAACTGGAAGAAAAGAAGCAATACTCGACGGTGACAAATATATTTACGATAACAGTCAGTACATGTGCTGTACGGTTTCAATGCCTGTTGAAGCAGGAACGCCAGATGCTTCGCCCGAAGATCCATTATTGGGTGTGTATATCTCCCTTGATACCAAAGTAATGACCGAGTTGGCGATAGAAATGGAAAGTGCGGGGGGCGCAATTAAGCTTCCCAAAGGCAACTTACAACCCCAGGGGCTTTCGCTTGCGAGTTGGGACGATAGCTTTTCGGACGCTCTATTACGGTTACTTCAGTTAGGAGAGGATACGATGGATATATCAATCCTTGGCGAAAGCCGTTTGCGAGAGTTGTATTATGCCGTTTTAAAAGGCGATGCAGGTATTTCAGCTAGAAGATCTTTCAGTATTGGCAACGAAATCGCGCGAACCATTCAGTATCTATCTATGAACCTCAAAAAGAATGTCACGATTGATGAACTCGCTTCGTTAGTAGGTATGAGCCGCGCCGTATTCCATCGTAAATTCAAACAGGCCACCAGAATGTCACCGATTCAATTTATGAAAGCAATGCGCTTGAATAATGCAGCGATGAGGATTGCCGCCGGTATGAGTGTCAATGAAGCGGCTTTGGCAGTAGGCTATGTAAGCTCAACGCAATTTAGTCGTGAATTTAAGCGGTTGTATGGTCAATCGCCGAAAAAATGGAGCCAATCAAAAGAACTCCTTGAGAATATTGCATAGGACTACATACTGCAAAAAGGTAAATGAACAAACAAAAGGCGAACCTATGGTTCGCCTTTTTCATTCTTTGTTCTGCGTTGTAATAGTGGAAAAACGTAAGTTATTGTTAATTATGAGGCTTATAACGGCTTTATGTTATTCACATATGCACCATGTGGTGTATTCTTGGTGTGTTTTTGATGTATCAATGGCTTTTAGGGGAAGGATGATGGAAACCAACAGCCATCCAATGGTGACAATTGAAAATTTATTAGAAGAATACCAAACGCATATAAAGTCTGTTGAGGCAGACTCACTAAAAGGTTTTGTATCCAAACTTAAAGATATCGTATACGGGAATAATACGCTTATTCTCAAGTCGATTAGCGAATTACTGCAACTCAATTTTTTTGTCGATGACTACCAGCGAGGATATAAATGGCAAAAAGACCAAGTTGAAGACTTGCTCAATGATATTGATGAGTTTGAACAAAAGGGAGCAGACTTTTACTGCTTGCAACCTGTGGTTGTAAAATACCATTCAGCAGAAAATGCAGATTCACAATCTCGCTGGGAGCTGATAGACGGGCAGCAACGTATCACAACTGTATTTATGATCCTCTCTTACCTTGATAACAAGCGATATAAGATTGATTACCAAACGAGGGAGAGCAGTAGCGAATTTCTCCAGAACTATTTGTCAGAAACCCTAAGCTATAAGAAATGGGACGACTTTGTTAGCGATCGGAAAGAGTTAGATAATGTCGACAACTATCACTTCTATGAAGCTTACAAGGCAATTCATCAATGGTTTGAAGATAAGTGCCCGGAAGACGTAGGCCGCAAAAAGTGGTTGGCGAAATTGTTAGACCATACCAAGGTAATTTGGTATGCCGCTCGTGATGAAAAGGGCACCGTTGATAAAGCTCAGTCTATTGATATCTTTATGCGGATTAATAGCGGGAAGATCCCACTGACTGATGCAGAACTCATCAAAGCATTATTTTTAAACCATGTCGTTGATGAAAACAATCTTGAATGGTCTTTGTTGAAACAGTCAGAGCTGGCCCAGCAATGGGATATGATTGAACATGGGTTGCAGAATGAAGAGTTCTGGGCGTTTTTAAGCCCGAAAGATCGTCTGAATAACAAAACCACACGTATTGAGTTACTGTTTGATCTCTTGAGTGGTAATAATATCTCTAGTCAGTCTAAACAGACAAATACGCACGATTCTCATGCCGCATTTCGTTTCTATCACGAACAGTTGAAAGACAGTAAAGATGTACATGAACTGTGGCATAAGGTCAAACAAGGTTATTACCGCTTGCTTGAATGGTATAACGATGACGATCTATATCATTTAGTGGGATTTTTGATAACGCGAGATATAACAAGTGTACAGGCGTTGTGGGCGCTAGCAGAACAAAAAACGAAGTCGAGCTTTGCCGAAATACTGAAAAGTGAAATTGCGAAGACTCTGAGAAAAGACTTCAAGCAAGACAATGAGAGTCTACAGTTCGATAACGTCAGTTATGATTCAACTAAACGTCAAACAATAATTTCATTATTGATGTTGTTGAATATTGACGTGCATCGAAAAAATAAAACACGCCTTTCGTTTAGACTCTATCGGGAGACGCAGTGGGATATTGAACATATTCATGCACAGCAATCAAAGGATCATAATAACAAGCAGCAATTTCAGGTATGGAAAGATGAATTACACTACATATCCGAATCTGGTTTAATTTCTTCAGATACCAAAGCAGAGCTTGAACAAAAATTAGCATTTTGGCAACTAGCATTGCAAAACAAGGATGCTAATTGTAATGATTTAAGGAGTGAATACTTAAAATCGTTAGGTGAAGTGGTAGGTGAATTTGATGATGAAAGTTTGCATTCTTTAGATAATCTTTGTTTGCTGCCAGCTAAGGTGAACCGAGGCATCGGTAACCATATTTTTTCGATGAAACGTCAATTAATCATTAACTATGAAAAGCTTGATGGTCAATATATTCCTTTAGCGACGAAGAATGTTTTCTCGAAGTATTACAGTGAAAGTGTATCACAAATGCATAAATGGTCAGAAAATGATCGAGAGGCTTACAGGAACGCACTAATTACCAGTTTCAAATATTATCTTGGCGAGGAGATGTTGTCGTGAGTGTAAAACAGACCTTTTGGCATCTTTTAGATGACTACAGCATAGAAGTACCGATCATCCAGCGCGACTATGCACAAGGCCGCGAAGGGGCAAAAGAACAACAGATCCGACAAAGCTTTGTGCAAACGCTGCACGAAATGGTTATTCATACTGACCGCAGCCAAGATTTAGATTTTGTTTATGGTTCATTGAAAAAGGATAAGCTCGTTCTGCTTGACGGGCAGCAGCGTTTGACTACCTTGTTTTTGCTTCATTGGTATATTGCAGCAGGGACTGGGGTGATAGAGGAAGTTAAACCTAAGCTGGAGAAATTTAACTATGAAACCCGTATTAGCTCCAGGGAGTTTATTCAGTCGTTGATTGCTAATAGCCATGGCTTGATTGATGCTGTTGGCAAAAAATCGCTTTCCAAAAGAATTATCGATACGCATTGGTTTTTCTCTGTTTGGCAGAATGACCCGACCGTACAGTCCATGCTGACGATGCTTGATGAAATCGACAAGGTCTTCAAATCTGATTTGGAGCAAGGCGTTAGCTTGTGGCAGCAATTGGTTTGTAATGATCATCCACCGATTACATTCCACTTCTTGGAAATGCAAGAGTTTGCCCTGACCGATGAGCTGTATATAAAAATGAATGCTCGTGGCAGGCCACTGACTGAATTTGAAAACTTCAAAGCCTGGCTTCAAAGTTATGTTGATAAATCAGACGACATTGTAATTCCTGATACGTTTTGGACTGCTATGGACAAAGAGTGGACCGATGTATTTTGGCGAATGCGCGAAAGCGGCGAGTACGAAGTTGATGGGTTGTTTTTAACTACCTTCAAAAGTGTCGCCCAGTATAACATTGCAGGCAGAATTACACTTGCAGGAAGCAAGTTAGCAGTGGGTGATGAGAAGATCATTACTGCACTCCACAATAATACTTTTGTCTCTTCCACTGAGTACGATGTTCATCGCTGCTTCAAAGACAATACTCTTAATATTATCGGCGATCTGTTCAACTTAATAAGCTATCTTCAGTCACCAGAAGGGAAGGATGGACTTCCAGAACTAGCCAAGCAATGTGATAGCATCATTAAAGGAATGCTGAGGAATAAAGGTTATTATGAACAGACTCGGTTTTCAGCCTTACTTTCTTTTATCAGGCAACGTGAGAGTGGGACGCACTGGGATGCTGATGAGTTAAAACAGCTGACAGATTGGCTAGGTGTGACGACAAGGCTGATCAATAATACACAGTCAGATATTGTTAACTATGTCCGTGCTGTCCACGCATTGCATGAAATGTGTAAGCTAATTGGTGATGGCTGCTTTATACATCGTTTGCTGGATACAGAGCCGAATGCGATCCCTTTCTTTAATGAAATTCAGAAAAAGGAAGAAATTCTCAAAGCTAAATTAGTTGTAGAAGACCCATCATGGCACCCATTGCTCAGAAAGTTTGAAGAGCATGAGTACTTTTATGGTCAAGTTGGCTTTTTGTTGAAAGGATCACAAGACCCAGAATCAGGTCTTTATTGCATTAATAAATTTACGACATTAGCTAATATAGCAGCAGTCCTATTTTCACATGAATTAATTGAGACAAAAGATTTTCTTTTACAGCGAGCATTGTTATCGCTTGGAAATTATTTAATTTGGTCAAAAAGTAACTTAAGCTTCTGTATGAAGAATCCGGGAGCTAGGAATGACAATTGGCGTAAAGTATTTAATGATGAAAAACGTTGTAAAATATTGCTAGAACTATTAGGTAAGTTGAAAGAAGGTAATGAAGTTCAAGGCCTAAAATCTATTATCGAAAGTTCAAACTGCAACCATTGGCGACAATACTTCATCAAGTATCCTCAGGCTATTACTGCTTGTGGAAGACGAAAGATTAGGATGTACTATAATAGTGAAATTTATCTATTAAACAGCGAGAGAATGTCTGGTTGGCATGGTGATGTTCGTACATACGCTCTTTATTTAGAACTTCAAAATGAAAAGTCAGAAAAAATATCTAAGCTTAAGCAAGTACTTAAACCTTACGGTTCAGTAAAAAAAGAGAATGATTACCCAGGTGTAATTTTTAGCCCATGGCAGGGAGGAACCCTTCGTGTTGAATTCATAAAAGATGATTTTGTGATTACGCTGAAGAGCGACACTGGTCGCGTAATCGACGTAGAACAATGCCCAGAGGTAGAAGCACTCTACAGTATTATTGATAATTTAAAGACAATGGAAGGGCTGTAAGAGATAGTGATATCTCATTTAGGTAAAAAGGCGAACCAGTAGGTTCGCCTTTATCGTTTTAGAATCAGATCATACTCCTGATTTGAGCAATGGTCGTTGCAGCATTTTGATAATCAATCGGTAGTTGAATGACGCTATCTGAGGTTTGCATGATTAGCGATGGAAAACTATTTCCACCTATGGAGCGGGCAAAGTCTATTTCATCTAATAAACGTTGGTGATTCTGCTGCGAAAGAAACTCCGCTTCGAATTGAGCCATATCTAAACCAATCTTTTGACCTAGACTGAGCAAGACATCGTTATCACTGGGGTTTTTGGCATTCAGATAGTAGGCCTGTTGAATCGCAATTAACATTGCGAGCTCAGCACCTTGCGAACGGGCGGCGAGAATCGCACGGCACGAAGGGTAGGTGGAACGCCGAGGTGTATTGTTGGCCCAGAAATCATAATTGAAGCGGGTGCCTAGGTAGTCTTCGATTTTCTTCCAATAAGACATAATCTGCTGTTGCATGATCTCGGGCATAGGTACGTCAGAATCTGGGGCAAGGCCACCAAGGACATAGACGATTTCCACCTGATCAGAAACGGCTTCGGTGACTTGATCCCATGTAGGCTTATAACCCCAGCACCATGAGCACATTGGATCGTAAACGTAATACAGCGTTGCCTTTGTTGAGGGCATAGTCTTTCCTTCCTTGGTTTAGTCGTGCAAATAGAAAAATGGACAAACCGAAGTTTGTCCATTTTTGAAAGGTTAGTCCAAATTAATTTGGGGTATTGAAAGCATTACGCTTTAAATCTTAGTCTTCCATGTAGTTCTCGATGCTTGGGCAAGAACAAACAAGGTTACGGTCACCAAACACGTTATCGACACGGTTCACTGTTGGCCAGTATTTCGAGTCTTTGGTTTGTGCTGATGGGAAGCAAGCAAGCTCACGGCTGTAGCTGCGGTTCCACTCTGCGTCCATCATGTCAGCCTGGGTGTGAGGGGCGTTAACTAGTGGGTTGTCTTTAAGATCCCACTCGCCATCTTGAACGCGGGCAATTTCATGACGGATAGCAATCATGGCTTCACAGAAACGGTCTAGCTCAGCAATGTCTTCTGATTCCGTTGGCTCAATCATTAGCGTACCCGCAACTGGGAACGACATGGTTGGTGCGTGGAAACCGTAGTCCATTAGACGCTTAGCAACATCTTCTTCCGAGATACCCGATGCTTCTTTGATTGGACGAATGTCGATAATACATTCGTGGGCAATACGGCCGTGTGTGCCACGGTATAGCACTGGGTAGTGCGGGCGTAGACGTTCCATCACGTAGTTAGCGTTCAGGATTGCTAGTTTGGTTGCTTCCGTCAAACCTTCTTCGCCCATCATCGCGATGTAAGCGTAAGAGATAGGCAGGATTGATGCAGAACCAAGGTCTGCAGCAGAAACTGCATATTGTGGTTGGTCTGCTTCAGTGTTCTCAACATGGCCCGGTAGGAACGGAGCAAGGTGAGATTTAACACCAATAGGCCCCATACCTGGACCGCCACCACCGTGTGGGATACAGAAGGTCTTGTGCAGGTTAAGGTGAGAAACGTCAGAGCCAATGAAGCCAGGGCTAGTTAGGCCAACCTGTGCGTTCATGTTGGCACCGTCAAGGTAAACCTGACCGCCAGCTTCATGAACAAGCTCACACACTTCCTGTACGGCTTCTTCATACACACCGTGCGTAGACGGGTAGGTGATCATGATGCAAGACAGGTTGTCACGGTGTTTTTCGATCTTCGCTTTAAGATCTTCAACATCGATGTTGCCTTGATCATCACAGCCAACAACCACAACCTTCATTGAAACCATTGCCGCTGAAGCAGGGTTAGTACCGTGCGCAGAGCTTGGGATCAAACATACATTACGGTGTGAGTCGCCATTCGCTTCATGGTAACGCTGGATTGCGATAAGACCTGCGTATTCGCCCTGTGCGCCAGAGTTAGGCTGTAGCGAGAATGCGTCGTAGCCAGTGATTTCACAAAGCATCTTAGACAGGTTGTCTGCTAGCTCAGCATAACCTTTCGCTTGGTTTGCTGGTGCGAATGGGTGTAGGGCACCAAACTCAGGCCAAGTAACAGGGATCATCTCTG
Organism: Photobacterium sp. BZF1; assembly: GCF_014349205.1. Lineage (NCBI taxonomy): Bacteria > Pseudomonadati > Pseudomonadota > Gammaproteobacteria > Vibrionales > Vibrionaceae > Photobacterium > Photobacterium sp. BZF1. The sequence continues at coordinate 39,168 of NZ_JACSOF010000009.1, read as the reverse complement.
CAGCAGCGTTTAGCTTCATGGTACAGCTACCTAGCGGGATCATGCCGTGAGTTAGCGAGTAATCCTTGTTTTCCAGTTTCTTCATGTAACGCATCATTAGCGTTTCACTGTGGTACTTGTTGAATACTGGGTGGGTCAGGTACTGGCTTGTACGGCGGCAGCTCTCAGGAATTGCTGCAAACTCGTCGCTGGCAATATCCGCTGTGAACATTGACGCTTTCAGGTCATCGCCGCTGAATAGAGCCAGTAGCTCTTCGATGTCGGCAACCTTAGTGGTTTCGTCAATGCTGATACCTAGCTGTGAGTCGTACTTACGTAGGTTGATGCCAGCATCTAGCGCCTTGTTGTAGAACTCAGTGGTTTTCTTGCCGGTGTTCAACGTTAGGGTATCGAAGAAGCTGTCATTAGCCAGTTCGATGCCTGAGTTGCGAAGACCAGCAGCAAGAATCGCTGTTAGGTGGTGTACACGGCGGCCGATTTTGCGTAGGCCTTCTGGACCGTGGTAGAGCGCGTAGAAGGCTGCCATGTTGGCAAGTAGCGCCTGAGCGGTACAGATGTTAGAAGTCGCTTTCTCACGGCGGATATGCTGCTCGCGTGTCTGCATTGCCATACGTAGTGCTTGGTTGTCACGGGAGTCTTTAGACACACCGATAACACGACCTGGCATAGTACGTTTGTGCTTGTCTTTAGTTGCCATGAAGCCAGCGTGTGGACCACCGAAGCCCATAGGTACGCCGAAGCGCTGTGCCGAGCCGATAACTACGTCTGCGCCCATTTCACCTGGTGCTTTAAGCAGGGTAAGGGCAAGCAGGTCTGAAGCCACTGCAACCAAGGTCTTCTTGGCATGTGCAGCTTCAATAATGTCTGTTAGATCTTGTACGTTACCTGTAGTACCTGGGTATTGAACCAATGCACCGAAAACATCGTGCTGGTCAAGATCTTGGATGTCACCACGGATAATTTCGATACCGATGTAACCGGCACGAGTCAGGACAACATCGACAGTCTGAGGGTGCAAGTCGTTAGAAACAAAGAACGCCTTGCTCTTGTTTTTGCTAGCGCGCTGGCACAGGGTCATGGCTTCTGCCGCTGCTGTTGCTTCATCAAGAAGGGAAGCGTTAGCCAGTTCCATGCCCGTTAGGTCCATGATCACCTGCTGGTAATTCAGCAGTGATTCTAGACGGCCCTGTGAGATTTCAGGCTGGTAAGGGGTGTAAGCCGTGTACCAACCCGGATTTTCCAGAACGTTACGTAGGATAACGTTTGGCGTAAAGGTGTTGTAGTAACCCTGACCGATAAAGCTGCGGTTGATGATGTTTTTGCTGGCGATAGCTTTCAGAGAGGCCAGCATGTCCGCTTCGCTTTGTGGCAGGTCGAGCTGCATTGCCTGTGGTAGGCGAATTGCTGCCGGAACCGTTTCATCGATTAGCTGATCGACGCTTGATGCGCCAATGGTTTCCAGCATGATTTTTTGTTGTGCCGAATCCGGGCCATTGTGACGACCTGCAAATTCTTTATCGTCACTTAGAGCATTTAGAAGAGTCATGTCGGTCATGGTTCTTTCCTGAACAGTTACTACCTATTGCATTGAGCATATTGCAATAGTTTAGGGTCATCGAGTTGTTGAGCGAATATCTGTGTTAAATGGGCTTTCAGATGATTTACCCGAAAGCCCAGCTCAATTAGTCTTCTTCGATGGTTGCTAGGTATTTTTCAGCGTCGATCAGGTTAGAGAGTTCCTCTACATCCTGAACCTTGATTTTAGCAATCCAGCCGCCTTCGTATGGTTCTTCGTTTACAAGCTCAGGGCTGTCTTCCAGCTCTTCGTTAACTTCAACGATTTCACCCGTAATTGGCGCGTAGATATCAGATGCGGCTTTGACTGACTCAACAAGAGAGAAAGACTCGCCAGCTTCTGTTGAATCACCAACTTCTGGTAGGTCAACAAATACAACATCACCAAGCAACCCCTGAGCGTGGTCAGAGATACCCATAGTGATAGTGCCGTCACCATTGTCTCGAACCCACTCGTGGCTTTCAGCGAACTTCAGTGTATTTTCCATTTGTAACTCCTTGCGCAATCTTTCCGCAGATTTTATTAGTTGTTTCAGCGACTGGCTTTACCAGCCGCTAGGTCAAAATAAGTGTTAGTCAGTTTTATCGTTCAGCTTATTGGTAAAGAGGGAAGCGGCTGCAAAGCTTCTGAACTTGTTGCTTCACTTGCTTCTCAACGGCGCTGTTGTCTTCTGGGTTTGCTGCCAAACCATCAAGTACATCGCCGATCCACTGACCAATTTGCTTAAATTCTTCTGCACCGAAGCCGCGGCTAGTGCCAGCTGGTGTACCAAGGCGAATACCTGAAGTCACCATTGGTTTTTCCGGATCAAAAGGTATACCGTTCTTGTTACAGGTAATGCCTGCACGCTCCAGTGCTTCTTCAACTTGGTTGCCTTTTAGACCTTTCGGACGTAGGTCAACCAACATCAAATGTGTGTCGGTACCGTTAGTGACGATATCGCATCCGCGAGCTTGCAGTACTTCGGCCAAGACTTTCGCGTTGTTGATCACATTCTTGATATATAACTTAAATTCAGGCTCTAGCGCTTCACCCAACGCTACAGCTTTACCAGCAATAACATGCATTAATGGACCACCTTGAAGACCAGGGAAAACCGCAGAGTTGATCTTCTTATTGATATCTTCATGGTTGGTTAGGATCATGCCGCCACGAGGGCCTCGCAATGTTTTGTGCGTAGTTGTTGTAATAACGTGGGCATGAGGGATTGGGCTAGGGTGCTCACCAGCAGCGATAAGGCCAGCAATGTGTGCCATATCGACCATTAGGAATGCGCCAACTTCATCAGCGATAGCACGGAACTTAGCGAAATCAATTTGGCGAGGAATAGCAGAACCACCAGCAATGATCATTTTTGGCTGGCTTTCGATAGCAAGCTGACGAACCTGCTCGTAATCAATTTCACAAGTCTCTTTATCTACACCGTATTGGACTGCATCGAACCATTTACCAGAGAGAGCTGGGCGCGCACCGTGCGTTAGGTGGCCACCTGCATCAAGAGACATACCCAAAATAGTGTCGCCTGGTTGAAGCAGGGCTAGCATTACAGCGCCATTGGCTTGTGCGCCTGAGTGAGGCTGAACATTGACGTATTCACATTGGAAAAGCTGCTTAGCGCGGGCAATAGCGATGCGTTCTACTTCGTCGACATGCTCACAACCACCGTAGTAACGGCGACCTGCATAACCTTCAGCATACTTGTTAGTTAGACAGCTGCCCTGGGCCTGCATGACCGCTTTAGAGACAATGTTCTCTGATGCAATCAACTCGATCTGCTGGTTCTGGCGTGTGAGTTCTGCAGCAATGCCTGCGTTGACAGCGCCATCAACCTCAGCAAGGTGGGTTGAGAAGAACACTTCTAAATCGTGGTTTTGGTATGAAGCTTTCATTTCACGTTATCCTCTAATCGCGCTCTTAAGAAGGTCATCCCTTGTTCCGAGCCAAAGCGTGTATCGTTGTTATGGATAGTTGTAGTTACACGTTGCTGAATACCAGTAATACGCGTTGAGTAACGTATCACCCTAACAACTGCATAACATGCCTTATTATAGATAGCCGATTAAACGAAAATTTCCAATAGTGGAACATCATGTACTTTAGTAGTCACAATCTTACGCAAACGTTTGCCTTTTGCAAACTAAATTTCTAATATGATGTTAACTTTTTTCTAAAGAGTCGATGGCTGCCAACTGTATTAAAAAGGTTAAAATTGTATACCAGCCCTTGTTGCGCAAGGGGTTATGATGTTCTACAACGCATTGGCAAAGGATTTGTGATTGACGTAGTTATGCAGTTTTAAGTGAGATTCGATGCGAGGAGAGTGATTGATTTTTGCTCTGTTTCCTTTTGGAAACTAAATTTCAAATATGATGCATTGGTCATATTTTTTTTATCGATGCGCTTTTATGTTTCCGAGTTGCTATGCCAGAATGAAGTAAGTGTCGTTACCAGGGAGGGAAGTAATGAGTGACGAACAACAGGTTGATGTATATCCATCAATGACCGTCGTAAAAGAGTTTGAGTCAGACAAGGCAGATAAGATTGAGCCAATGCAATTAGGAAAGCGGCTCAAAGAAATCCGTATGGCCCACGGCCTGACGCTAGAGGAAGCCAGTAAACGTACAGGTCTTGCTCGCTCTACACTGTCTAAAATTGAAAACGAGCAAATCTCGCCGACATTTCAGGCGATGCAAAAGCTGGCTGGTGGCTTAGAGATTGATATTCCACAGCTTTTTGCACCGCCTAAGCAACTTAAAGCAACTGGGCGTAGGGACATTACACGCAAAGAGCAGGGCAAGCCACACCCTACAACAACCTATGAACATGAGCTTTTGGCAACGCAATTAACTAACAAGAAGATGATGCCTTTTAAATCAAAAGTGCGAGCACGGGCTTTTGAGGATTACTCAGATTGGATTCGTCATGATGGTGAAGAGTTCTTGTTGGTTTTGGATGGTGAGATCACGTTCTATTCAGAGTTCTATGAGCCAGTGAATTTAAGCGAAGGTGATTCTGTTTATTACGATGCCAACATGGGTCATATGCTGACATCGGTCAGTGAAGACGATGCTTTGATTTTGTGGGTCACAGCCTCTTAAGTGACCTTGTCACTTTTTGGTGTGGAGAGCGAGCGGCCAAGGAATTGTTTTGAACAATAAACAGTTTTATCTGCTGTCTTTTCGCATGGTGATTGAATGCCAATATTATGGCTGCTGATTGTTAATCTTATTGAGTGTTTTAACAATTGGTGGCTGGGCACTTAAGAAGAGGAGCTTATTGTGAGGCTCCTTTTATTTTGAAAAAGTGTTAACCCAAGATTATTTACCTATGGTTCAAATGTGTGATGTGGCACGGTTTGAATGATAGGAAACTTTGTTTACTATAAGAAACCATGTATAACATGGTTGTAACAGCTGATATGGAGTATCGCCGCATTGCTCGCGGTGTATGGAGTAAAATCGTATGTCACAAGAATTACTGGTAACACCACTACACGCACTACACATTGAGATGGGCGCCAAAATGGTTCCTTTCGCTGGTTATGATATGCCGGTTCAGTATGCGCTAGGTGTACGTAAAGAACATATCCATTGCCGTGAGTCGGCTGGTCTATTCGATGTTTCTCACATGGGGCAACTTCGCCTGCACGGTGCAAATGCTGCAAAAGCTATTGAGGCTCTTGTACCTGTTGATATCATCGACCTGCCTGAAGGCAAGCAGCGTTATGCGTTCTTCACAAACGAGCAGGGTGGCATTCTTGACGACCTGATGGTGACAAACTTTGGTGATCACCTGTTTGTCGTTGTGAACGCGGCATGTAAAGAACAAGACATTGCCCATATCAAAGCGCACCTACCTGAAGATGTCACACTAGAAATTATTGAAGACCGCGCCTTGCTAGCACTACAAGGTCCTAAGGCGGCACAGGTTTTGGCTCGTTTGAACCCAACTGTTAGCGACATGATTTTCATGGATGCTGCAAAAGTTGAATTGTTGGGGGTTGAGTGCCTAGTTAGCCGTTCTGGTTACACTGGCGAAGATGGCTATGAAATTTCAGTTCCAGCTGATAAAGCAGACGCGCTAGCCCGTGAATTGCTTGGCCAAGAAGAAGTAGAGTGGATTGGCCTTGGTGCTCGTGACTCGCTTCGCCTTGAGTGTGGTCTATGCCTGTATGGTCACGATATTGATACGACAACAACGCCAGTTGAAGGCAGCTTGTTGTGGGGTATTAGCAAGCCTCGCCGTGCCGATGGTGAGCGTGCTGGTGGCTTCCCTGGTGCTGATATCATTCTTGAGCAGATCAAAACAAAAGATGTTGCTCGTAAGCGTGTTGGTTTGGTTGGTCAATCAAAGGCTCCTGTACGTGAAGGTAGCAAGTTGTTTGATGCTGATGATAATGAAATCGGCATTGTTACCTCTGGTACTTTTGGCCCAACGAAAGGTGCACCAGTAGCGATGGGTTATGTCAAAACAGACCTCGCTGTTATCGGTACTGAGATTTTCGCTGAAGTGCGTGGCAAAAAGCTACCGATGACAGTAGAAAAAATGCCATTCGTTCCACAAAACTACTACCGTGGTTAATCAAGTAACCGTCAGTAATGCATTGATATCCTAAGATTTCATTGCATATCTCTAAAGGGGCTATCTAGGCCCCTTTTTTTGTCTCAAAGTCAGGTTGGAAAAGTACGCTGAAATCAACTTTGCTTTAAGTAGGGCGATGCCAACTAAGCAGGGGTTGATATGCAAAAGGGTTGCTTACTTAAGAATCGTGCTTCGAGATATATCTCGACGGTTGCTTTTACGATGGTGATGTCATTCAGCGTGTCCGCCGAATCATTACTGATGGGGTTTGACGAGTATATGGATAGGTGCATGTCTTCTTTTGGCCAAGACAAGGTTACCCGTTCCGTCTGTGAGAATCAGTACAAGGCCATTGAGCAAAAAGAGCAGGAAATTTTTGCTCAAACCAATGATTTAAATAATGAGAATTGGCTCGAAGAAAATAAAAAAGATGACAAATTAAGTGATCAAAATTAATAGCGAAATATCACTTGTTAATAAGAAATATTTGTTGGATTAATCATTTTTATTAATTCAATAAATATTTTTGAGTCCCGTCTTGTCAATTCTGAACACAACCTGTCTGTTGGTGATATTTATTGGTAAATTTACATTGGTTGTCAGCGATTCTTAAGTTGCCTGTGGTTTGGGTTCTGTTTTTTTGTCTTTATAACAGTGGTTTAGTTGTAACTCTCGTTGTTTCAGACGTTTGGTTAATCTATCGGCTGTGATTTAACTGTTCAGCTTATATTTAGCCGATAGGCGTACTATCACTAAGGTAAATTAATCAATTAATGGAAGCTGTTTTATCCTTCGCTTGTTAAGAAGCATCAGGCTTTCATTAAACCTTGTGAGTATATGGTTATGCGGCATTATTTGACTAAGTTTCCATTGTTTGTACGTGAGCAATTAAATATGCGAGAAATGTTATTCGAGATCCTGTTAGCGATCGTAGCAATAGCAGCGGCAATTGGCTTGTTTACCGCTGCTGTAATGGCCTAGTTCTTTGATTCTCCCTCTAGCGTCACTGTTGGTAGCATGACGCAGACTTCAACACCCAGATTATCTTTACGATTCCTCATCAGAATCTTTCCTTGATGATAGTCAGTAATCAAACGAGCGATGAACAGCCCAAGCCCTAAGTGGGGTTTGCTTTGCTGGTTTTGAGTACGAACGGATACCATTGAGTTCAGTAACTGATCGCCCATATTTTCCGGAAGCAGTGGACCCTTATTACTGACTATCAGACAAGCTTGGTTATTTTGTTGTGACAATGTCACGTTGATCGGTTGATCATTTTGGCTAAAATCGACGGCGTTTGAAATAAGCTTGTCGAGTAACTGGGCCAAGTAGTCTGGCGCGCCATCAATCATGACAGGACGTGTTCCTGTATCCACACTAAATAGTTGTTTTTCATAGGCCATTTGATAGCCCTGCATGCAGCCAACAACCAACTCGTTAAATGGGAATATTTCTTTTTCCGCGCCTTGCAGGCTTTGTTCAATCCGTGTTGCTTCTGTCATGCTCGACAAAATAGTATTTAGCCTTTGAACGCCTTCCTGCGCTCTATCTATGTAGCGCTTGGCATCTTCGTCTTGCTCGTGCATGGCGAGGTTTTCAATGGAAGACCGAACAACTGCGACAGGCGTCCGTAATTCATGGGACAGTCGAGAGGAAAGGTTCTCGAGATAATGGTTATACTGGCCCAGCCGATTAACCATACCCGCTAAACTACGGCTAAGATCGCCAATCTCATCGCTGTCGCTTGTCGCAGTGATCGTATGTTGAATCTTTCCTTGGCTATCGATTGCACTCTCAGCTTCGTTTCTGAGTTTTCTTATACGGCGAGAGATATTTGAAGCAAACAAGAAGAGTGTAAGTGTACCAACCACAATAATGGCGAAAAGTGCATTGAGTAACTTCTCAAGGGCTCGGTTACGCAATGTCTGGATGCCAATGGTCGACTCTTCTGCGACTACTGCACCCATTACGTTTTCACCTAGCCAGATCGGGTAGGCGGCAGCCAATATCATTGCGTTGCCATCACTTGAACGACGCCAATGTGAATAGCCTCGGCCTTGTAGTGCTTGTGAGATATGTACGCCTTCAACCTTGGCTGCATCTTTTAGCGAGTCCTGGAATTCAGTAGGTTCGTTGATGAGGTAGCGATAGTAGAGGGGGTGAAGCCACTTTTGTTCTAATGCCGCCCACCAGGAATCATTGTCATCGCTATATTTTACCGATGATGACCATACGCCATTGGAATCTTGGATATCGCCTGTTTGGGCTAATATGCGCTGGTGCCGGTCTATTACCCAGATACGAGAACTGGTATGACCCATACCTTTGAGGATATTTTCGATCTCTGGTGAAGGAATAAGTACGGTGCCAAGTTTGCTGAGTTGGTTGGTATTTGAGGTACCAATAATCGTCTCGATCTCGCGGTTGCTGGTGTTGTTAACATCATAAAATGCAAAGCCAAGTTTGCTTCCTAACATTTCCAGAGGAATACGCAGTTCGATGTTGTAGCCACTGTCGGTAGAATGCCAATACCCCTGTATTTGGCTTTCTAGGGTTAAGTCTGCGGGGTTGGAAATATCCCCATTAATTTGCCAGGCATTAAACCAACCGTCTTCATATACAGAGATGACATATCGTTGGAAATCACCTTTGGGCGTTGTCATGGCTATGATCATATGGTCGTTACGGTCGACCCTCGATGATCCTTTCCTTCGTAAGACAGGCTTTTTGTCATTCACTTCAAACATCGCGTAGAGGTAACCCTCATATTTACCGACCATATGATTGAAGTGAATGCTGGTCCTTTGATATGGCCATCGACTAAATTGAACATATTCACGGCCATAGTGGACTACCTGCTCGGAGTAGTCCGCCCAGTCATTTATTTGGCCATCGAGTTTTATCGCTGATGTCAGTTCGTAGGCATATAAATCACGCCCTTTTTGTACCGACTGTAGAAAGCTAGCTTGGTCGCTAAATAGGTTAGGACGCTCATTGAGTGCAGTTGCTACAGCTCTTGTAGTCCCCACCAAGGTTTGCTCCTGGCCTTGGCGAAGTAACTTTTCCATCTCGAGAATGTAGTTATAGCCAATCCAAGGTAAGGTCAGCAGCAAACATGCAATTAGGGTGATTTTTGAACGTAGGCCAAATGTTGGCTTGAGTTTTGGTCGTTCGAAATGTGTCAGTTTGGTTTTTAATCTTGTGAGCATTAAGACCCCCAGCGGTAGCCCATGCCATAAACGGTATTGATGCAGTCGAAATTAGTGTCAAACTGCATGAACTTCTTACGGATACGCTTGATGTGTGAAGTAATGGTACTGTCATCAACCACAACTTGGGCTTCATCCATTAAATCATGCCGGCTTTTCACATGGCCGGGACGTTTGGCAAGGGCATAGACCATCCAAAATTCGGTCACTGTCAGCTCTACAAGGTTTTGTTGCCAGAATACCTGCATCTTATTTTTGTCGATGGACAGATCCCCATGCTGAATAAGATCGACTTTCTCAGTCGGTTGTTGCATTAAATCACTACGACGAAACAAGGCTGCAATGCGGGCAATCAAATGTGGCAGGCTGATATCCTTAGTGAGGTAGTCGTCAGCCCCCATGCGTAATCCACATACCGTATCAAAATCGCTGTCCCGTGCTGTGAGAAAAATGATAGGCAAGGTTGGTGATAAGGCTCGTAGAGACTGGCAAAGGGTAAAACCACCGTCAATTTCATCCTGCAAGCCAATATCAATAATGGCCAAATCTGGCAGTTCATTTTCGAAGGCTACTTGTGCGTCTGGGCGGTTGTCATAACCTAGGACATCGTAGCCATGCTTTTTTAGTACATCGATGTAGTTTTCACGGATGGCTTTTTCATCTTCGACAATGACAATTTTTTTCATGGCTTATTACCTATACCGCCGGCGGTTGAATATTGTGAACAGTGTTTATGCTGTGACTATACAACAATCTAGCTGATAGAAAAGGCTTGTAGAGGCAATCGGGTCAATTGCCATTTTTTTGCCACAATTGATCATGACATTGCCTTTTTTTGCGCCCTGATTCGCCAGATCGGCTTGCTTTAATAACCTCATCAAAACGAAACAGCGACGCAAACCATGAGTCGCAAGCAAGACACTTGATGAGGACATCACAATGAAAAAGCAGCTTATCTCAACACTAATCGCAACAACGCTTGTAGCATCTTTGGTTTCTCCAATCGCAACTGCCAATGACAACATGGACGATAGCTACAAAGTGGGTGAGCAAGAACAGCTAATTGGTTTGGGCTCAGGTGCAGCCTTTGGTGCCATTGTTGGTGGCCCGGTCGGTGCGGTTGTTGGTGCTATGGTTGGTGGCATTGTTGGTACAGCAGTCGGCCAAGACGAACAAATCAAAGCGCAAGACGCCGAACTGGGTGAGTTGGTCACCCGAAATACCGAACTGGAGCGTATCAGCCGTAAGTACAACCAAGCCCAAATCGAGATTGCCCGTCTCGAACAAGATAAATATGACTTGCTAAACCATCAAGATCGTCAACTTGATCTGGCGCTAGAAATGAATGTTCATTTCAGAACAGGTTCTGCCGAGATCGAGCCTCTATTCAAAGTCCAACTCGATGAAATCGCCGAGATCATGAAGCAAGCGCCAGATATCCGCTGGGAGCTATCTGGCTACTCTGACCGCCGAGGCAGTAGTGAACGAAACCTTGCGCTTTCAGAGCTTAGAGTTGAAGCCGTTCGAAATTATCTGGAGTCACAAGGTGTCGAGAGCGTACAGCTTTTTGCAAGTGCTTATGGTGACCAAGAGCCACTTAAGCATGAACAAAACTTCGAAGGTGACTTCTTCGATCGTCGGGTGACCTTGCGCAGCTCAAATGACAATGTCAGCACGGCCAAAAGTCACTAAGGGGTAAGTGAATGACGGAACAACAGAAAATGAACGTCAAAGAGGAGGCACCGAGCTGGGTGCTTTCCTTCCTGATAACGCTTTTGCTTACCATGCAATTAACGGTTAGGGCAGATGATATTACCGCCCAAAAGATAGACATTATGGATGGCGATACACTTTATGCCTGGGATGAAAACTGGCTGGCAGTTGATACAGAGCAGCACATTCACCAGTTACCAAATAAAGCTGATAGTGCGCTGGTACAGCCAAAAAAGGTAGGGCAGCAATGATGGATAGCATCGTTTGGTACGAACTGTTCCTCAAAGTCTCACTGCTTCACTTTAGCCTTATCTATTGCTGATTAATTAGCTGAAACATTAAAGGAGGAAACGGAACCGGAGAGAGTAATGATATGTGGCATAAACGCTCGCCCTAACGTGGAGATGATCACTGGAGGGCGAGCTTATGTGGTTAAAGGATCTGCTTTAGCCTGTCTTGAACCACTTCGACCAAAAGGTCGGGCTGGAATTTAGAGATAAAACGGTCACATCCTACTTTTTTTACCATCGCCTCATTGAAATTGCCGCTCAACGAGGTGTTCAAAGCAATATGTAAGTCTCTCATTCTTGGGTCGTTACGAATTTCATGGGTCAGCTTGTAGCCATCCATTTCAGGCATTTCAGCATCGGTGAACATCATAAGCAGTTCTTCATTGAGGTTGAGGCCTTTATCACACCAACTTCTCAGCAAATTAAATGCCTGTAAACCGTTATGGGCTTCAATGACTTCTACACCTAATTGTGACAAGGTTTCCCTTATTTGCGTACGAGCTGTGGATGAGTCATCGACAATCAGAACTCTTCGCCCCTGAAAGTGATTAATCAGCGAAGCATCAAGGACTTCCTGTGAAATTTTCGTGTCGTAATCAACAATTTCTGCCAGCACTTTTTCAACATCAATGATGCTGACCAAGCGATCCACTTTATCTTTCTTGATTTTTGTTATGGCTGTTAGGTAGTTGTTTTTACCAACCTGACTAGGGGGCGGCTGAATATCTTGCCAGGTCATGTTCATAATGTTCATCACTTGGCCCACTAAGAATGCCTGCACCGAACGGTTGTATTCGGTAATGATGATATTACTTTCTTCCTCGCAATCGCCTGCCCTCATGCCAATCGCCCTGCGCAAATCAATAACAGGTATTGAAGTACCACGAATATTGGCAACACCACTGATGTTAGGGTGGGAGCCCGGTAGCTTGTTCAAACGGGGCAGTTTGACGACTTCTTTTACCTTGAACACATTAATGGCGAACAACTGTGAGGTGTGGAGCCGGAAGATGAGTAGCTCTAAGCGGTTTTCGCCCACAAGATTTGTTCGCAGGTCAACAGAGTCGAGAATATTGGTCATTAAGTGTGCAGGGGATTAGTAATATCAAATTTATCAATATATTACCTCACTGTCATGGTCTTGTCTAAGTCAGTGTTATTGGTAGCAATAAAAAGCTAGAACAGATCCGATCTCATTAAATAATTTACAAAATAAATACCCGAAATGTTTCAAATCAAAGATTTTGATTCTGCAGGGAGATAGTCTGACCTAATAACTAAAAAAGATGATCGACTAAACCCAATATAAAACTACTGGTTATCATCCTGAGCGTTGTGCTGCTTCTCCCTATGAATAAGAAGTTAGCTATTTAAAGAGCCTGTGAAACTCATAATAAAGGCACAGCGCCAGCAACAGCAAAGAGGCAACTATGAGCAATGTCACGATAGACGGTCAGGTTCTGGCTACTGACGGTCAATTGTCAATTCTTGAGCTCGCTCAACAGTTCGAGATTGAAATCCCATCTCTGTGTGGGCTAAACAAAAACGGTGAAAAAGTACCATGTGATTTGTGTGTGGTAGATATAGAAGGCCAAGGTATTCAGCGAGCGTGTGAAGTGACTGCCACACCTGAAATGGTGATCACTACGCAAAGTGAAGTACTCTCTGAACGCCGTCGCCAATCACTTAACCGTATTATGTCAGATCACTATGCAGACTGTGAGGCGCCTTGCCAAACCGCATGTCCTGCTGGTGTCGATATTCAGTCCTATCTTTACCATATTTCCCAAAATGACCATCAGAAAGCGGTAGAGGTGATCAAACGCACCTTACCAATGCCGTTATCTATCGGTCGTGTTTGTCCTGCATTCTGTGAGACTGAATGTCGCCGTGGTATTGTCGATGAGCCTATCGCAATCCGCCAATTGAAGCGTCACGCTGCAGATATTGATCTTGAAGCCCAAGAGCAATATGTACCAGTGCGAAAAGCTGACAAGGGTAAGAACGTTGCCATTATCGGTAGTGGACCGGGTGGTTTGAGCTGTGGTTACTACCTTAGCAATGAGGGTTACAACGTCACCGTTTTTGAGTCGATGCCAAAAGCGGGTGGTTGGCTGCGTTATGGTATTCCTGAATACCGCCTTCCAAAAGCGATTCTTGATAAAGAAATTGAGCTTATTTGCCGTAATGGTATGAAGGTAGAAACTAACACCAAACTAGGTAAAGACTTCTTGTTGTCTGAGCTGACTACACAGTATGACGCTGTTTGTTTGGCTGTAGGTGCATCCCAAGCGGTTGAAATGAACTACCCAGGTAGTGATCAAGACGGTTGCTACCTAGGTGTTGATTACCTGAAAGATTATGTCACGACGCAAAACTACACCACAGGTAAGAAAGTAGCGGTTATTGGTGGTGGTAACACCGCGATTGACTGTGCGCGTACCGCTGTACGTGCTGGTGCGGATACCACACTTATTTACCGTCGTACTCGTGACGAAATGCCAGCCGAAGATTATGAAATTGTTGAAGCTGAGCATGAAGGGGTGAAGTTCCACTTCCTGACCAATCCGGTTGAAAACATTGCTGATAGCAATGGCCGAGTGACAGAAATTAAACTGGAAAAAATGGCTCTGGGAGAGCCGGATGCATCTGGCCGCCGCCGTCCAGAAGCTACTGGCGAGTACTTTGTCGAGCATTTTGATACTGTAATTTCTGCGGTATCGCAAAAGCCAGATCTGTCTTTCCTAGACAATGACTCAATTGAACTACCTGTTACACGCTGGCTCACCCTAGAGTCAAATGACGACACCATGCACTCTGGTGTGGAAAACATCTTCAGCATTGGCGACTTCCGCCGTGGTCCTGCGACCGCTATTGAAGCCGTTGCTGATGGCCGTGTTGCTGCAGAAGCTATCGACCGTTTCTTCAATGGCGATATGGAGCATATTCCTGTTAAGCCATACAATTCGCAGAAGGCAGCCAAAGTTAAAGACGTGGATCCTAAACAGTTTGAAGGGATCCAAAAGGCTATGCGTTCGATCATGCCGGAGTTGACCTGCGAACAGCGCCAGTTGAACTTTGCTGAGGTCGAGACCGGTTTCATCAATGAAGAAGCCATGCGTGAAGCTGCTCGTTGTCTTGAGTGTGGTTGCCAGGCGAACACAGACTGTAAACTGCGTGATTTTGCGACTGAATATAAGGTCGACAAAGACGAGTTGGATATGTCCAGCTGCCAGAAGTTTGCTGTCGATGACAGCTCTGAATTTATCGTCTTCGATGCTAACCGTTGTATCAGCTGTGGCCAATGTGTCGACACCTGTAATAACAAAGCCGTTCACGGTGTACTGAGCTTCATGAAGGACGATGCGGGCAACAGCGCCAAACGTCCGGAATGCCGTCCAGGCTTTGAAAATGGCTACAATATGGGCGACTCCAACTGTGTGCAATGTGGTGCTTGTGTACAGGTATGTCCTACGGGCGCATTAACAGATGCCCGTGATAAGTCTCAGGGCCGTATCGAAATGCTCAAGCCGGTAGATACAATTTGTACCTACTGTGGTGTGGGCTGTAAGGTCACTATGTATGTGGATGAACTGACTGATAAGATCCGCTACGTACAAGGTGCGAAAGATTCACCAGTGAACCAAGGCATGCTGTGTGTGAAAGGGCGTTTTGGCTTTGACTTTGTCCAAAGCGAAGAGCGTTTGAGCCAACCTTTGATCCGTAAAGACGGCGAACTGCAACCGGCAAGTTGGGAAGAAGCGATTTCACTTATTGCCGATAAGTTCTCTTCTATTAAGAAAGAGTCGGGCGGTAATGCACTGGCTGGTTTCTCTTCAGCGAAAACCACCAATGAAGATAATTTCGCTTTCCAGAAATTCATCCGCCGTGAATTTGGTACCAACAACGTCGACCACTGTGCTCGTTTGTGTCATTCCACAACCGTGACCGGCCTTGAAGCATCACTGGGTAGTGGTGCGATGACTAACGATATTCCGAGTATTGCCCACTCTGATCTGATCTTCATTATTGGTTCAGACACGACGTCAGCTCACCCAATTATTGCCTCGCACATCAAGCAAGTGCTTCGCAAGGGATCTGCTCGTCTGGTCGTCGCCGATCCGAAGAAAGTGGATATTGCTGACCACGCTGAGCTATATGTCGCACACCGCCCGGGTACAGACGTGATGTTGCTCAACGGTATTATGCAGCAAATCATCAAGAATGGCTGGCAAGATCAGAGCTACATCGAACAGCGTGTCGAGGGTTATGAAAACCTTAAAGCTGAGGTTATGAGTGACGCTTACGCGCCTGATAAAGTCGAGCTGGTTACTGGTGTTAAGCAAGCGGATTTGATTAAGCTGGCAGAGGCAATCGGTACAGCTAAACGCACTGCGATTTACTATTCAATGGGTATCACCCAGCATACAACGGGCCACGATAACGTGCGTTCAATTGCTAACCTGCAATTGTTGTGTGGCAACATTGGTATTGAGGGCGGCGGTATCAACCCACTTCGTGGTCAGTCGAATGTTCAAGGTGCTTGTGACATGGGGGCTCTGCCTTGGGATTTCCCTGGCTATCAGAAGGTGACCAATAAAGAAGCGCATGCCAAGTTTGCCAAAGCATGGGATCGCGCAGACTTGTCTGCTGAACTTGGTTTGACACTGACTGAGATCATCGATGCAGCCTGTAAGAGGGAAGTACGCGGCTTATACGTAATGGGTGAGAACCCGGTACTGAGTGACCCAGATCAGAAGCACGTGCTGGAAGGTATTGATAAGCTCGACTTCTTGGTGGTGCAGGATATCTTCATGACAGAAACCGCGCAGCTGGCAGATGTCGTACTCCCTGCTTATTCTTTTGCAGAGAAAGCGGGTCACTTTACCAATACCGAACGTCGTGTTCAGCGCTTGAACCCAGCTGTTAAAGCGCCGGGGCTTGCAATGGAAGATTGGCAGATTATCCAAAATATCGCTAATGCCATGGGCAGTGATTGGGCATATCAGTCGGTTGAGGACATTACTGCCGAAATTAATGCGCTAACACCGCAATATGCCGGTATTACTTGGGACCGTGTAGGTAAAGATGGCCTGCAGTGGCCGTGCCGTGATGAAAACCATCCTGGTACCCGTGTGATGCACCAAGAGAAATTTGTCCGTGGTGAAAAAGCAGAAATGGCTGCCATACCTTTCTTGTATGCCGCTGAGCTTCCGGATGACGAGTATCCAATGGTGCTTTCAACGGGCCGATTGTTGGAGCAGTTCCATACCGGAACCATGACACGTAAAACAAAAGGCTTGGATAATCTTGCAGGCCCAAGGGTGATGATTTCTGTATTTGATGCAGAGCGGTTAGGTGTGTCAAATGGCGAGATGCTGACTCTATCAACCCGACGGGGTTCGATTAATGCACCGGCATTTGTTACTAAGCGAATTCAACCCAATGTTGTCTTCGTACCATTCCACTTTGCGGAATCAGCGGCAAACAAACTGACGGTTACAGCCACAGACCCATACGCCAAGATCCCTGAGTTCAAGGTCGCAGCAGTAAGGGTTGAGAAAGCGTTAGAGCTTGTAGAATAAGCCTAATTAGCTAGAAATATTCAAAAAGCACTCATTTTATGGGTGCTTTTTTTTGCTTGTGAAAATCAAAGGGTGATGTGCGTCACAAAAAATGCATGTGATAAGAGTATCATATTCTAATCGTTTAGCTTGATTCACTACATCCCTCTCTTGCAATAAGAGATCTTTCATAAACGTTTCAAATCATTGCTGCTCCATACGAAATTGTAATCATACATTGCAAATATTTAATATAAGAAAAATTTGTTTGGCATTATAATGCTATCAGTTTTTCTTATTCACGCATTTATTCACTCTTTGACCTGCCAGATTGAGCTTACCGCTCTGACCGATGGGAACATTTATTGGATAAAGATGCGTAACACTTGGGGTAAGCATGAGTTACGGAGATACCAGCAATAATCAACTGTTTTCGCCGATGGAAATGATGGCGGAAGCGGAGAAGTTTGCTCTTAGCAAAGCAAAGAAGACCAGCAGCATGACGCTGGGATTAGCGATGATGGCTGGCGCATTTATCGGGTTGGCTTTCGTATTTTATATCACTGTAACAACAGGGAGTGCTTCTGCTGGATGGGGCCTGAGCCGGTTAGTCGGTGGCATGGTTTTCAGTATGGGGCTGATTCTCATTGTGCTCTGTGGCGGTGAATTATTCACAAGTTCGGTACTTTCCAGTATTTCGTGGGCAAACCGGCAGATCACATTAAAGAAAATGTTATCGATTTGGGGCAAGGTCTATATCGGTAACTTTTTCGGTGCCATGTTCATGCTTATGCTCATCACTGGTGGCGGTCTGTTTCTACTGAACCACGGTCAGTGGGGCCTTAATGCCCTTAACATTGCCCAGCATAAGCTTCATCATACGCCTATTCAGGCATTCACTTTAGGCGTGCTGTGTAACTTACTGGTTTGTTTAGCTATTTGGATGACTTTCAGTTCAGCAAACGCATTAACCAAAGCGGTGTTGATGATACTGCCCGTTTCCATGTTCGTCTCTAGTGGCTTTGAACACTCCGTTGCCAACATGTTTATGGTGCCGCTTGGTATTGTGATTCAAAACTTCGCTCCGGATCAATTCTGGCAAATGGTCGGTAGCACCCCACAGCAGTACAGTGACCTGAATATCAACAACTTTTTATTTGCGAATCTGATACCTGTTACGCTTGGCAACATCGTCGGTGGGGCAGTATTGGTTGGGCTTGCTAATTGGTGTATTTTCCGTCGCCCGCAACTTAAAGCGACTAACGTGACATCAATTTCCCAAAGTGTAGAACTCTCGACTGCCAAGGAGGTGGACATGCTCTCACATGTAACAGTAAAGGACTTGGTCGATTCACATCCACTTACATTATCCGCTGATCTAACTGTGCCGAAAGCCGTAGATTTGATGACAGAGCATCAACTTTCAGGCGCTCCTGTCTGTGATGTCAATGGGCGTCTGATTGGATTCTTATCGATGTTCGATGTAATGAAAGAGCTTTGGTACAAGGATTATCAACCAGCCAAAGAAACCAAAGTGGTCGATTTGATGAGCAGCGAAGTCGTTGCTGTAGATATCAATGATCGTCTGGTCGATTTGGTCGAGTACATGTGTATTGATAAAGACATGCTTTACCCAAGCTCTGATATGGGAATAGCAACCAGTGCGACGTCTTTATCACTAGATCAGCGCGTAAAAGCATTGAAAGCCAGTAAGCCCCGTGTTCTACCTGTTCTGCAAGATGGTCTGTTTGTCGGGGTGATAACACGCGATGCCCTGATGGCAGAATTACGCAAGGTTTACCACGATGTCGCATTGACAGAAGTGAAGAAGCTTGAGATCGCATAATTATAACCATTAGATGTGTGAAATTTGTGATTGTTAAAAACACCCGGTTTTACTGGGTGTTTTTTTATATCCGTCACAAAATGGAATGTCACATAACTGAAAGATTAAATTCCATATTTAATGTCGCCCACTGGTTGTCTGATGAAATTGAATACTAAGATTTCACCATTAAGCGGTGGTAACTTGGATGTATTTAGCGAAAAAAGGCTATTCGACACTATTTCTTACATTTTTAAGGGTTGGTTACACATCTTTAACAAATGAATGGTAAACTTATACACGGTAGATATTTAGGGTGTTACAAAATGTAAAATAATGAAAGTTAGGGCGAAAAGCTGTGTGCTACAGAGCGTCAGGGTGTATGCATTTTGATCGGAAAGTGGGAAAATGCTCGTATTAGCTTAAAGCACATTGAAAGGACGCAATTCTAACTTTCTCAAAGAGGTGTCTATGAAGTTCGGTTTGATTTTTTTGTTGTCTGCCGTTGCTGGTGTTCTATCTGGTGAGCATTTTCACTCCTTTCTAGTCGGTTTTGGAGTTGCCTCGGTGGCTGTCGGCGCGGGCTACTGGTTAGCTTTCCGCTGTTCAACTCGATATCCTCAACTTGCATTGCTGATGCTTCTTATGGGGCTGATGGCAAAAATAGGTGTCACTATCGCCGGTGTGATGTGGGGACTTGAGTCTAACCTTATCAACTCACCATTCGTTTTCTCACTGTCGTACTTGTTCTTCTCCATTGTCGTGACCTACTTGTATGCCAAGCTACGTGAATTCCAGATGTCTCGTACATCCGTAACACTCACTGCGAAAGCAGCTTAATAAACGCATTTAAGAAAAAACGGGCTATATGCCCGTTTTTTTGTGCCTGTAACAAATGGATAATGAAATTGAAAATAGAAGAGGCGGCATAGATACACTCAGGAGCTATTCTTGGGGGTGTCTACAAAGTAGATAAATAACTAGTCCTATGCCGCCATGTACCTCTTGGGTACTTGGTTATTTTTACGCTAAAATAGGAAACCTAAAACAGAAGAAGCAAAATAAATAGGTTCCTCTTTTATGAGCGGTCAACGTCTTAAAGTCCAATTTCAACGTTTATACAATCACTTCTCTGGCCAAGATGCCGATACCAACCTTCAAGATATTGCCGAAGTACTGTTTTGTACTCGCCGCAACGTGCGTATGGTCATTAATAAAATGGTCGATAAAGGTTGGATTGACTGGGAGCCTGCCGTTGGTCGAGGTAAGCAATCAAGGTTGACTTTCTGTAGTACCGACAGTGAATTGCAGTTAATGCATGCAAGAAAGTTGGTAGCAGAAGGGAAGTTAGAGCCGGCGTTGGAGGCCTTAGAGCATAATGCTGACAAACTGGCCCAGATCATCCAGGAACAATTAGGCCATACAACCGCACACGGTAAACAGATTGTGCGACTGCCATATTATCGCGCGTTTAGTAATCTTAATCCGCTGCAACCATTGCGACGTTCAGAGCAACATTTGGTACGACAAGTGTTCAATGGCCTCACTAGAATAAACGAGGAAAAAGAGGAAGTAGAAGGTGATTTAGCCCACCATTGGGAGGCACTGACTCCTCGTCATTGGCGTTTTTACATCAGGCCATCAGTCCGTTTCCATGATGGCCGGATATTAAGTAGCGAAGATATCATTGCTACTTTCAATCAGGTCAAGCAGCACCGGTTGTTTAATCATATTAATGAGATTCAAGCGCCTTTTAATCACACCATCGATTTCTATTTAGCATCAGATGATCATCGCTTTCCTGATTTGCTCACCAACTTGATAGCCATGGTCCAGCCCGCTGATGCTGATATGAGCAACCCTAATGTCCTTTTCCCTGTAGGCACTGGCCCATATAAAGTGCTCCAGAATGACAGTAAGCGATTCAAGCTGGAAGCGTCAGATCAGTATTTTGGCTTTAGGGCTTTGATTGATGTTGTCGATATTTGGATGTTGTCTGAGGTGGCATCTTGTTATCTTCAACCAGCCACTGATGCGAGCCAACTGGGGGGAGTCAGTGTCTCAACGCGTTTGAAACTCGATGAGGGGTGTAACTTCTTGCTATTTAACCGCACCAGTGGGCTACCGGCTGATCCTGAGTGGTTAAATTATCTGAAAGGGCGCTTAACTGCACTGCAACTGCTACAGCGTTTGAATAAAGATCAAATCGGTGATTTCCGTCTGACCAATGCTTATGGCATCTTGCCGGGTTGGACACATGTCCCGCTGCACTCTATACCTGTCCAGACTCCTCCTTCCAAGCGTATTGTGACGATTGCTTTTGCTTGCCAACATCCCGTTTATCCTCATGTTGCCAAGGCCATACAAGAGATTTTGGCTGAAGACGGTATCAAGTTACGTATGCTTGAACTCACGACGACAGAGATTGCGCTGGGCAAACATAGCCAGAAAATTGATTTTTGGCTAGGGGGGATGAGCTTAATGAATTACCGGGACGATGCCCTGCTATCTTGGTTCTTTAACTTTGACCATATTGCCAGAGCAATGCCAAAAGATGAGTTCCAACTTCTCGAGCAGGAAGTGATGAGGTGGCGTGCAAACCCGGAACAAGCATCGCCCTGCCAAGACCTCGGCGCAAAGTTAGTCGAGTTTGGTCAGGTAATGCCATTGTTTCATAACTGGCTAGGGGTAGATGATACTGGGGCAGTGCAGGGGATGCAGTCTAATTCAATGGGCTGGTTTGATTTCAAATCAGTTTGGATGAAACCTGATCTTGAAGATACCGGAATCTAATCAGGTATTTATCTCTCTGTTGAATCTTAATATATCTAACATTTTTTATTCATCGTTCTGACATCCTGACTGATTACAAAATAGCCATGCCTTGTCACTTATGTTCCGGCATTAAGTGGCACGGTATAGTTATTACTAGCATGGAGAGTCACAATGTTTGAGTTTGATCCGAATGATATTGAGCTTAACGAACACGATCTGTGGGACGAGAATCAGGATGAGATAGAATTCGATGACTGGTTTGAATCTGAAGATCTTGAAGATGATTATGAGTAAACCGAATTAAATAACAGAGAACAGGCCGGAGCTTGTTCTCTGTTTATTCAGTAATTCATTCATCGATCTAAGTTTGATTTACCGAGGCTTTTAATGCTTCATTTTGGTCACTGAACCATTGATTGATAGGCCGCCAAACGACATCAAACATCGACTTGTACCATGGTGCTTCTTCAACCGCTCCCTTTGACAGTAAGGGTTGCTCTGCGATAACTTCGTCTTGTATATACCACACGACCTTACCGACTTCTTGCCCCTGAGTGATTGGCGCCTCAAGGTTTTCGTAATGAATGCTATATTCAACGTTCTTTCTTTGCCTACGGGGAATAGTGACTTTGCCACCCGAGGCAACTTCAACATCTATCGTGGATGGACTGCCGTACCAAACGCGTAAAGGAACGAGTTCATTACTACTAAAGTTTGGTTCGATATCTTGATAGAAACGAAAGCCCCAAGTTAACAGCTTTTTGCTTTCAGTGCGGCGAACGTTGGCGCTTTTTGTTCCAAGCACAACCGCAATCAAACGCTGGCCATTTTGCTCTGCTGAAGAGACAAGGCTATAACCCGCTTGCTTGGTATAGCCGGTTTTTACCCCATCTACATTGATCGTGGTATCCCATAACAGGGCATTTCGATTACCTTGCTTAATTTTGCCAAAGGTAAAGGACTTTTCTTTGAATAACGGGTACATATCAGGCAAATCAGCAATTAATGCTTTAGTCAGCAGTGCCATATCATAGGCTGTCGTTTGTTGGTCAGCTGAATCAAGCCCATGGGGGTTGGTAAAGTAAGTGTCCTGCATACCAACTTTCTCAGCATACTTGTTCATCATTTCAATGAATGCAGACTGGTGACCTGCTACATGTTCGGCGAGGGCAACCGTTGCATCATTGCCTGACGAGATAATGACGCCCCGATTGAGATCATCGACCGTGACCTGATCGCCTACGTTGAGAAACATCTTAGATGAACCGGGGAACTTTTTACCCCAAGCATTTTCGCTGATCACCACCATATCTTCTGCCGTGATATGGCCAGATTGAATTTCTTTTCCAACCACATAACTAGTCATAATTTTCACTAGACTGGCAGGCGCATGGGGCGCATTGATGTTTTCACCAGCAATGACTTGTCCAGTGTCGTAGCTCATCAAAACCCAAGACTGGGCGGCAACTTCGGGTGGTGTAGGCAGGTAATCTGCATAAGTGTGAGTAGCGATCACCAACGAAAAAGCACTTATTGCCAGTCTACGGCAAGCTTTCGCTAAGGTTGGAAATGTCATTGGAAAAACCCCGTGTTTGCTGCATCGTTGCACTTTTCAGCATAGTAAAAAAATACAGACAAGAATAAATTTGATGCTCAATGCGCGAGATAATTCACTGGGTGTCTCATGGCTGAGATTAATATAAATATTCTTTATAACAATATATTAGGGTATGAAAAGATCATTGTGGCGCTACGAAGACCGAACCTAACGATAAATTTTGGTGGTTCATTGACTGCATAAAATGAACATGGGCATCGATGAGTTGCTGACTTTCATTTTGCCAAACTACCGTTGATTGTTGTTGGCAGAATTCCAGCATGTTGATGACCATTATTTCGAGCTTTTTAATGCACCATCGTTTGATTGCCGCATCCTGCTGCGGCGCTATCGCCAGTGCCTGTAGTTTGCTGTAACAAAACTGTTTGTAACGAAAAGCAAGCTCGTAATCACCGTTATTTTGGTAGAAGTTCACCAGTTGTTGGCAGAGCTCAAGCCAATAGGCAATAGCCTCGTTTTGCGTTTCGGTGATGACAGGACCGAATATGACTGGTGGTGCGCCATTGAGTAGCTGGATTGCTGGGTTAATATCACTCTTTAATTTTAAATCTAGTTTGCTGACGCTTTTCAACCAACAATCAACGTTGTGTTTGTTCTCAATGTCATTCATCTGATTGAATCCTATTTCCTTCCAATACATCTCTACTAATTTAGTCAAAATGGTTAAAAGCAATGGTGGTAGCAAGAAAGTGTGATGGGGTGCATGCAAAATAATACTGATAAATAACTCAATTTACGTATGTTTTTTTGATGTTAATTGTCTGTTGTAATATTTGCTAACATATTGGATTGGTTCACGTAAATGTCTTCAAGGAATGTGTAGACTATCGCTAGATTAATCACTCAGGGAGTTGAGTTGCGAATGAAACTGTTACGAGGAAGCATGTTTTTCGGGGGTATCGCTGCAGCCCTGATGGCATCAAGCAGTGCTTTAGCAGTGGTTCCGGGTACAGATCTTACCCAATCAACAGTCGGCTATGCCTCACTGGTCATTTTTGGTCTTGCCTATTGCTTAGTCATGGGTGAAGAGTACCTACAATTGAGAAAGTCGAAGCCGGTGCTGTTGGCGGCAGGTATTATTTGGTTAATGATTGGCTTCGTTTTCCAGCAACAAGGCCAAATAGAGTTAGCTCAATCGGCACTAGAACATAATTTATTGGAATATGCTGAGCTGTTGTTGTTTTTGTTAGTCGCGATGACATACATCAGTGCGATGGAAGAACGCCGGTTGTTTGATTCTTTGCAGGCCTGGATGGTTAGCAAAGGGTTTAATTTTAGAAGTTTGTTTTGGCTTACCGGTTTATTGTCTTTTGTTATTTCACCTATCGCCGATAACTTGACGACAGCACTGCTGATGTGTGCAGTCGTTATGAAAGTGGGGGGGAGTAATCTTCGCTTTATCAATATCGCCTGCATTAATATTGTTGTAGCCGCTAATGCTGGTGGGGCATTCAGCCCTTTTGGTGATATTACGACCTTAATGGTGTGGCAAGCCGGTTTGGTCACATTCACCCAGTTCCTTGACCTATTCGTTCCATCTCTGGTGAATTACCTGATCCCTGCACTTATCATGTCGTTCTTTGTACCTAAGACAAAGCCGAATACAACCAGTGAACATGTCGAATTGAAGCGTGGTGCAAGACGTATTGTATTCCTCTTTATCATGACCATTGCAACGGCTGTCAGTTTCCATGCTTGGGTCCATTTCCCACCGGTTATTGGCATGATGATGGGCTTGGCCTACTTACAGTTCTTTGGTTTCTATCTTCGGAAAACCCTGCCACGTTCACTAGAGAAGAAAACAGCACTGGCGATAGCGAATAACGATGAAGAGGCCTTGAAACGTATTGGCTCAGTGGTGCCATTTGATGTCTTTAAGCGGGTATCACATGCCGAGTGGGATACATTATTGTTTTTCTACGGTGTGGTGATGTGCGTGGGTGGCTTGAGTCTATTAGGCTACCTCGGCTTGGTTTCTGAGGTGATGTATTCTCAATGGAACCCTGTGTGGGCCAATGTGATGGTTGGGATATTATCAGCGATTGTCGATAATATACCCGTGATGTTTGCTGTGTTGACGATGCAACCTGAACTGTCTTTGGGGAACTGGCTCTTGGTGACTTTGACTGCGGGTGTCGGTGGTAGCTTGTTGTCGATTGGCTCAGCGGCAGGTGTTGCACTAATGGGGGCTGCGCATGGTAAATATACTTTCTTTGGACATTTGAAATGGATGCCCGTTATCGCATTAGGGTATGTGGCCAGTATTTTATGTCACCTGCTATTGAACGGTCATTTGTTCTAATTGACACATCAATAAATTGCCAGTATTGGAAATTGATTAAATTTCACACGGGTAAGCAAAAGTTAGTAATTAGAAAGTGTGTAGAACGTCACTAAAGAATAATGAAATGTAAGCCCAGCAAATGCTGGGCTTTTTTTTGGGTAAATGTCGTGCTTAACTAGGAATATAAAGCTGTAGTAGTCATAGGAATGGCGCATGAAAAAATATGGATGTTATGTTGTTGGCGCATTGACGCTTTTTTCTGGAACTGTTGCCCATGCAATGAACTTAGAAGATTTATTCAGGGTTCCTAGTGTTAAATTAGGTATTGCTAAGTCGACTGGCAACGTTGATATTTCAAAAGACGGTGAGTTTAACGATATTCCATTTAACTCATCAAATTCGGTTACGCCCGTAATTAGCCTGATTCAATCACCTTACTTTTTCACAGAATCTACCCGCTGGGGTTACCATACCGAGCTATCGGCGAGCTACTTTGACCTAGATTATGATGACGACGATGACGATCAGTTCTCTGGTGGCGATTATAAAGGGTATTCAGTGGGTTTTACCCCTGTGCTGTTTTACCAATGGGGCGATCGTAAACTCTGTTCAACGTGTAAGAGTTGGCGGGTAGAGATTGGCGCAGGTGTTCATTACCTTAATGCTGATGGAAAACTCAAGAATGCAGACAACAGTCAAATTAAGTTTGATTCATCTGGCTTTGGTTTTAACTCGCATCTAGGCACTGTCGTTAACTACAAAAAGTGGGAGTTGGGCCTGAGGTTAGTTGCCCCAACCAGAATGGATGACGGTGATATCAAGGTCGAACATGGTATTTCTTCTGTCAGTCTTGGCTATCGATTCTAGGGTAAATACCACTTATATAAGTGGGGCACTTAGTTGAAAAAAGGCGCTTAATGTTATCAACATTAAGCGCCTTTCCGTTTTATGGTCGTTTAAAGAAGGTGAATTAAGCTAGGGCTATTTCCAGTTCTTTAAGGAAGGTACCAATGTCGTCACGGGTAATATCAATATGGGTGACCAGTCGCATTGGATTTCCAGGGGTGATGATGATGTCTTTTTCTTTTAGCTTTGCAGCCAGTGCCTGTTGGTCGATAGCCGGGTCCACTTTGGTAAATACAATGTTGGTTTGGACAACATCAGTATTGACTTTGAAACCGGGAACGCGGTTAAGTCCTTCAGCTAGCGCTTTAGCATTAGCATGATCATCCGCTAACCGACCTACGTGCTCAGTCAATGCGATCTTAGCGGCAGCAGCTAAGATGCCGGCCTGACGCATACCGCCGCCTAATACTTTACGCCAGCGTCTTACACGTGAAATAAAGGCTTTGTCGCCGAGAACTAGAGAGCCAATAGGCGCACCTAACCCTTTAGATAGGCATACTGTCATTGAGTCAAAGTACTGGCTGATTTCTTTAATATCTACACCCAAAGCAACCGCAGCATTGTAGACTCGAGCGCCGTCTAAGTGCAGTTTAAGGTTATGTTGGTTTACAAACTCCCTTGCTTCAGCCATGTATGACAAAGGGAGTACTTTGCCATTGATGGTATTTTCAAGGCTCAGAAGTCGGGTACGCGCGAAGTGTGCATCATCCGGCTTAATGGCAGCAGCAAGTTTAGTAAAAGGAATCGTTCCATCCTTTTCGTTTTCAATCGGCTGCGGCTGGATAGAGCCAAGTACGGCGGCACCACCACCTTCAAACATATAGTTGTGAGCTTGCTGGCCGCATAGGTATTCATCACCGCGCTCACAGTGGGCCATTAGCGACAATAAGTTTGCTTGTGTGCCCGAGCTACAAAATAGAGCACTCTCAAAACCATGACGCTCTGCTGCCCATTGTTCTAGTTCATTGACGGTAGGATCGTCACCATACACGTCATCACCAACTAGTGCTGCAGCCATTGCATCGCGCATGGCTTGTGTCGGGCGGGTGACGGTATCAGAACGAAAATCTATCATGGCTACTTCCTTGGTTTATTCTGTTTAGCCCATTGCTTATTTAAATGGGATATAACACTTTGCCAGAAACAAAACAAAGAGAATAGAAATCTATGCCATGATTTTTCTGGGATGGCGAAAATTTGATACCGAGCAAAAAAATGATTGAATAATTGTTATCCTTTCGTGAATTTTCATTTCCCACTTGCTGGTTTAGCTAGACTTAAGATGAAGTGAGATTGGGAGCGCTGCTTTGCAGCGTTATTCAGCACCTTACGTTGTAAGTTTGCTGAAGCGGGAGAATCATGGCGTAAGTCAGATAGGAGGCTGTCATATGTTGGCTGAGCATAGGCATTTCATTTTACCTGGAGAGTCAAGACTTCATGCGGATGTTACTGTAAGTCCGGTTGGCGAACTTGAAGTGAACATCTTAGAGCAAAATAGCCATTTAAGTGGTGAATTTGATCAGCTCTATTTTTATTCTGAAGGTAAGAAAACGGAGCTTGTTTGTAAAAGCCAGATTCAAAAGGATGATGTGCAATGGCACTTGCCTTTGTCGAGTGACGATGCAAGGGAACTGGCCAAATTGATCGAACTTGCTGAGGAAGAATACGAAATTCTGATGCGTGATCTATAGCGACTGCTTTACATTGGGCGTGACAATTTTCTTTTGATCCTGCTTTTTCAAGCAGGATTTTTTTATGGGGGGACTTAACCCTGACTCAGCAACTGGGTAATAGTCTCGATAATATGCTGGTAGCGCTTGGGAAGAGGGCGGTGTTGTTTTCTCAATAAGTAAAGCTCTTGCATAACCGTGTTTGGTAGCGGGAGTGTTTTGATCTTATCTTGGTAGCTGAACTGGCTAACAGCCTTTTCCGGCAATACCGTAAAGCCAAGTCCTTTTGAGACAGGTAATAGGATTTGATTTAACTGGTTGATGTAACCCGATTTGGTAATTTTGTTGAAGTCAAAGTGACTGTCACTGAAATTTGCCAAATGCACCTGCTGGAGATAATGCTTTCCATCAGGGTGGTTGATAAAACCGAATGAGTAGAGCGACTCTTTATCTAAATCTTCATCTGGATAGTTGGCAGGCACAACCACGCAAAGGGCCTCTTGTCCTATTTGATTCTGCTCGAAATAAGGATCATCCAATGAATGAGTGATGATACCTATATCAAATTGGCTACTCTTGATCCCTTCTATAATGCGGTGGTTCGGTGCCGACTCTAAATGAATACTAATAGCGGGGTAATTTTGCTGATGGCTGAGAAAGTGGGGGTAAAGGAACATGGCGAGTGATCCTGAACAAGCCACGTAGCACTCACCACTAAAGGGGTCATCTGCTAATAATTGGCTCAACAATTGCTTTTCATCTTCTTGCCGTTTGACACCATATTGATAAAGCTGTTGTCCTGCAGGTGTCAGCTCAAACCGTTTACCTATGCGTTTGATGAGCGGCGTACCGGCTTGTTCTTCGAGCTTCTTGATATGTTGGCTGACTCCAGGTTGAGTCATAAACAGTTTTTCTGCAGTCTGCGTGAAGTGGCCGACTTCAACCAAGGTAATAAAGGTATGTAGCCATTGGGTGTTTAGCATGGCAGTTAGCGATCTTTAAATGATTAACTCCTTTGATTAGTATCATTTGCTGATTAAGCACGTCAAGCAGATACCTAGATAGGTATCTGCTTGACGTGAAAATAAAGTGCAGAAGAATAATACTAATTAAGTCGTGTAGATTAGGAATTCTCTAGCATTAAAGGCGCTTGTTGCCCATTTGATATACCGCGCATACTTCATTGTGATCGTTCAGCAGAGTGATGTTGGCTTTGTAGCCAGGCAGTAACTGGCCATACTGTTCATCAATCCCAGCTGCTTTTGCTGGGTATAAGCTAGCCATCCGAAGTGCTTCTTCGCGGCTTAGCCCAACATGCTGGATAAGGTTTTTGATACCTTCGATCATTGTGATGGCTGCGCCGGCAATGGTGCCATCGGCGTAATGACACTTACCGTCTGTAACGTATGCCGTGGTACCTGCCATATCGTATTCTTTCATATCTGTTCCAGCGGGAGCTACAGCGTCGGTAACCATGAACAGTTTTTCACCAAGAATTTGATGGGCAATACGCACAGAAGCGTAAGAGGAGTGAATGCCATCGACGATAATACCTGCATGGGGTTTTTTATCGAAAATATAACCCACAGTACCTGGCTCACGGGAGCCGAGAGGGGTCATAGCATTGTACAAATGGGTTGCCATTTTTAGATGGTTTTTCGCTGTTAGCTGGTGGTAGTCGGCATTGGTGTGACCGAGTGATACCATGATGCCTGCATCATTGAGTATATCGATAACAGCTTGAGAAGTATTTTCTGGGGCAAGCGTAACCACGGAGATATGTTTGGCATTATCTGCCATATAATGAGCCGTTAGTTCATCGAGGATACGAATGTGATTCTCGTCATGAGCCCCTTTTTTTTCTTTGCTAATAAAAGGCCCTTCAAGGTGCAATCCGATGATGCCTTCGCTTTCATGGTTTTCAATGGCCGAAATCAGTTCAACAGCTTGGCACATTGTTTCATGTTTGCTGGTAATTAAGGTCGGCAGGTATTGCGTGGTACCCGATTGAATGTTGGTTTCATTCATTGTGTCGAGCGTTTGCTTTGAAATATCGATATTTAGCATCACGCCACCACAGCCGTTGAGCTGTAGGTCAATGAAACCAGCGGTTGCCGTCAGTCCCTGACCATCATAAACGGTCTCTGGTAAGTTAGCAGTTTCCATTGGAACAACGGCTTCAATGGTATCGCCGGCAACAATAATGGCTTGGTTCTCAAGGGTATCTTGACCGTTAAAAACATTGATATTTGTGATAGCGTACATAGGCGTCCCAACTCTTGAAGCTTTATAGAATAAGTGAAAACGTAACCCTGCAAATAAGCAAATCGGTGCCATACAAGGTAACTTATTTTTGTTTAAAAAATAAGTTAGAGTAATGTCTGCCTTTTGTCAATGCTCAGCGTGTTATAAGTGAGAGCTTATGCTCCATAATCTTCTGTTTTCGTAATCAAATGTTTGATTTATCCTTGTGGCGCATTCATAGGAGGGCACATGTCGCCTAAAACGATTTTTGCCAGCGTCGCATTAGTTATTGCGCTGGGTTCATTAGAGAAAAGTATTGTAACAACGCCTTTACCTATTATTGGTGAAGAGCTTGGTGCCGGTCAGGCATTGACCTGGGTGGTGACGGCCTATTTGTTGGCGGCAACAGCAGTGCTGCCAGTGTACGGTAAGCTGAGTGACATCTTTGGCAGGGTCAAGATGCTAAATATTAGCGTGGTATTGTTCCTGCTAGGTTCGGTTGCCTGCGCGGTTGCTCAAGACTTGCCGACATTGGTCGCAGCGAGAGTATTGCAAGGTATTGGTGGTGGGGGCCTCATTGCTCTGGCATTCACTGTAATTGCTGATTGTATTCCTGCTCGCGAAGTGGGTAAGTATCAGGGGTATATCTCGGCGGTTTACGCCGCCTCGAGTATCGCCGGACCGCTGCTTGGGGGATATTTCGCTGAGCACTTAAGTTGGCGTTGGGTATTCTGGATTAATCTGCCTTTGGGGGCTTTAGCTTTATGGATGATAAATACCAACCTAAAACATCTAAGCAAAGGGCGGGATAGCCGCTTTGATTGGGCGGGAGCGGGTTTATTGATGACAATTACTACGCTCTTGCTGTTACTGATGTCACCGGATATCGCGATAAGCCAAATCAGCTTAATTATTGCAACGGTTGTTGCAACGATAATTTTTATGATTGTAGAAAAGCGAGTGCCAGACCCAATCCTTCCTGCACGTTTGTTTAACCTTCCCGGTTATATGATTAGTGTGTTGCTTATTATGTGTTCTCAGCTTCTGATGTTTGCAGTGTTGGTGTATTTACCACTGCAAATGCAATGGCAGCATGGAATGACTGCTTCAGCAAGTGGCCTCATCATGATGGTGTTTATGATGAGTATCACCAGCGGGGCGTACCTCGGTGGTAAGCGAATAGCCAGAACAGGTTATTATAAGTCCCTTGTGGTTGTTGGTTTTGCTATGTCTGTTGTTGCTGTTTTTCTGCTCTATCAAGGTTTGTGGATGACAGTTGCACTGGCCTTTGCCGGTTTGGGTTTGGGGCTGACTCTGCCGAGTTTGAATGTGGTGGTGCAAAATGTGTTGCCTGCCCAAGATAGGGGAATTGGACTTTCTATGTTCGGCTATGGCCGCGAGTTTGGAGGTGCAATTGGGGTGGCCTTTTGTGCTGCACTGTTTCATATCAAAGTCCCTGTTTTGGTCGGTGAGGGAAGTGCCGATGGTCTCGCAGAGTTTGACCCAGTTGCCTTGGGGGAGGGCTTTACCATGACATATGGCGGCTTAGTTATTGTCGCATTGGTCTCTTTGATCGTGACGGTTGTGTGTTTGAAAGCTCAACCACTATCAACAGATGTCGCGAAGCCAAAGCGCTCATACAAGCAAGAAAGCCTAGATTAACCAGAGGTAGAGGTACTTCATCGGCAAATAGCCCTGTTAGCTCGCTAGCAGGGCTTTTTTATGGACAAATTATTGCTATCAGGCACAATACGCCGCCTTATGTTTGTAATATCGCTGCATAGTGTGGCGACGAGGTGAGTCATGGCATGGTTTGAGTGGCCATTAATTCTTTCTAGTGTATTAACCCAACTGGCAATTGGTGCATTTATTGTTCTCGGTATCGTGCTGTTGACGGGCAAACTGTGTTTTGGCCAAGCTGATAGACTGTATCGGACCATGCCTGCTTTGTGGCTTATGTTATTCAGTGCGCTATTGCTGCGAGAGCTTAACTTGATGCTTGCCGATACTGCCGAGGTTTACCAAATTGGCGACGAAGCGCTTCTTGCTATCACCTTTATTGCTACCGCCTTGATGTATTGGTTTGCTGAGAAAGCCTTGATTGGATCAGATACTTTCCGCAAGGCATGCCTGGCCTTGGCAATTTTGGTCGGTTCTGGTTATTTACTCAACGGCTTGGTGTTGCGCAGTGAGCAATGGCTTGTCAGCTCTCATTTCCTAGCGACAACGCTTTGTGGGGGAGCATTGTTGGCACACGCATGCCTTATCAGAGCGAAGCATAAAGTCGAAGCGCTAAATGTTGTTCTGCCATGCGTTGGCGCTGTTATCGCGCTTGTTTGCTTGCTGACGGGCTTGCCACAGTTGGGTGAGTTGTCGAATCAAATTGAAGTGGGTGGCTCTGCCATGCCCTTTATTGCCCAAGTTGTGAGCCTTGGCTTGCTGTTAGCTGCTGTCGGTGTTTGGTCTCTGCCAATTATTACCAAGAGCAAACCGGTAATGGGGGTAATGACTTTTGCATTGGTATTAAGTGGTTTTTCATCCTACTTTGCAGGTGTTGGCTATTAAGTCCCTCCCTAACGGGGCATAAAGAAAAACCGCGATGCTAACATTTACACATTGGCATCGCGGTTTTTTACATTAACGCGCTAAGTCGCTATTTCACAACGCTGAGTATTTCCCTAAATCGCTCACCTTCGGCAACTTCTTGAAGCTCAAAAATGAGCATTTCAGCAGTCGTTAACGATGCGCCAAATTGCTGCATTTTTTGGAGTGCGACCTGTTTATTCGTTGGGTTGCGTGACGATACGGCATCGGCAACCACTTCAACATGATAATCCGCTTCTAACAGTTGGCGAACAGTTTGGTATACGCAGATATGGGCTTCGATACCGACGACAACGACATTCTTACAACCTGATGCTGCCAAGGCATCCACGAATTTTGGTTCGCGATAACAACTAAAGCTATTTTTGGCGATAGGGCTATGGTCATGCAGGTGATCAGAGATTTGCGGAATGGTTGGACCTAGCTTGTGTGGGATTTGCTCAACCCAAATAATCGGGATATCAAGAATCTTGGCGCCTTTGACAACGGTTTCCAAACTTTTGAAAAGCGTTTCTTTGTTATCCATGATTTGAGCCAGCTTTCCCTGGACATCAACTATCACCAGTGCAGTATCGTTTGTTGTAAGCATATGAATATCCACTCATTAGTTAAGCTTTTACCATATAGGAATTTTTAAGGGATTAACAATATCGCCTTCGCAAAAATCCTATTCGCGTTGCTTAAAGCCTGAGTATTCAATACCTGCAAGCTGAGCCATATCACTATTCCAAGTTGCTAAATCATCTTGGTTAAACTGGTTAAGGTGATGGTGCCCGCAGGCTCTGGCCATGACTTGCATTAGCTCTGTTGAGGCGGTCAGGAAATTAGCAAGCTTGGTCGCGGCAAGATTAGGATCGAGTTTTTTGCGAAGCTCTGGATCCTGAGTAGCTATACCGGCAGGGCAGTTGTTGGTATTACAGATCCGAGCTCCGACACAGCCGATTGCTTGCATGGCACTGTTGGCAAGCGCAATACCGTCAGCACCCAAGGCCATGGCTTTGACAAAATCTGTTGGTGTACGTAATCCCCCGGTGATAATCAGTGTCACTTCGCCCGTCATGCCTTGTTTATCGAGGAAGTATCTCGCCCTGGCTAAGGCCGGAATGGTTGGTACACTGATATGATCACGGAATATTTCAGGGGCGGCACCGGTACCGCCTCCACGCCCATCAAGAATGATGTAGTCTGCGCCAGCTTCTAGAGCAAACCCCATGTCACGTTCAATATGGTTTGCGCTGAGCTTAAACCCGATGGGGATCCCACCTGTTATCACCCGGACATTCTCAGCAAATGCTGCAAAGTCTCGAGGTGTTTTTAGGTCTTTGAATGTGGGAGGAGATATCGCATCCGTCCCTTCTTCCAGACATCGTGTTTTCGCTATTTTACCGGTGTTTTTAATCGCCGGAAGGTGTCCGCCGGTACCCGTTTTAGCACCTTGCCCGCCTTTGAAGTGAAAGGCTTGGACTTTCTTAAGCAATCCCTCATGGTAGCCGAACATCGCGCTGGCAAGCTCATAGAAATACCGGCTGTTGGCTTGTTGTTCTTCGGCGAGCATGCCTCCCTCACCAGAGCAAATGCCAGTGCCAACTTTTTCCGCACCCATAGCAAGCGCCGTTTTTGCTTCTTCAGATAACGCACCAAAACTCATGTCAGAGACGAACAGTGGCATGTTTAATACTAATGGCTTTTTTGCTTTCGGGCCAATAACGAGCTCTGTACCGACCTTAGCGTCTTCCATCAGGGGTTTGCTGGCCATTTGAGCCACCATGATTTGGATGTCATCCCAATCTGGCAGTTTATGTCTGGGAACCCCCATGGCGGTCATGGCACCATGATGGCCAAGGTTGCTAAGACCTTCACGGGCTAACTGGTGAATATATTCAACGGTAGGCTCTTCTTTAGTCGCTTTGGCAATCGGTAACTCATTAGCACTGGATGTGATGCCTGGACCTTCTTGTCCAATGTTAGTGTCATCGAACTGTTGGTGGGTCCCATCGCAGAAAGGAGCATTGCCAGTGTGCTTGCAGGCGCAAAGAAAGGCATCGCCATCTTTCTCCGCTTTAAAGCTCATAGGTTTGAAATCAGTGGTTTGATGTGAACCATCACAGAAAGGTTGTTTGGCGGAACGTCCACAAGTGCAGAAGTAGTAGGTTTGCCCTTTTTCTAGGTTAACTTTGCTCGGCTTGATATTTGCGACCACTGGCTTGCTCATTTAACGCTCCAACGAAGATAGGCACAAGGATGCTCAAAGTATGGGAGACGATGGGCATATTTGCATAATTGGCAACGGTACAGAAAATGTTCTATCTGTTGGATATCAGAGATAGTTTTGCCTAAATCGAAAAGGGGATTTAATCTTTTGTAACGGTCAACTACTTTACAGTTGACTCAATTCACGGAACAATGCAGATGTTTACGTTTAGATAACTTTGTAAAATATTATGACGGAAAAGAAAGCTAGTCCTCTTAACGATTTGATTTTTAATGTCATCGTGCCTTCAGTTGTACTAATGAAGCTCAGTGGTGATGAATACCTTGGCTCTGTTGGCGCACTATTAGTTGCTTTAGCTTTTCCGGTGGTACTGGGTGGCTATGAGCTGATTAAGTACAAAAAGTTTAACTTTATCTCGTTGTTAGGCTTTGTCAGTGTCTTACTCACTGGTGGTATCGGTCTTTTGCAGCTAGACCCTAAATGGTTAGCGGTAAAAGAAGCGTTGATCCCAGGTCTTATCGGTATTGGTGTGTTTGCTTCAACGTTTACAAAATACCCAGTTGTGAGCAAGATGCTTTTTAACGAAACAGTATTAAACCTTCCTCTTATCAATGAAAAGCTGAATGAGTTTGGTCGTAAGCGCGATTTTGATCGCCGTTTGCTGACATCAAACTACTTGTTCGCCGGGACTTTCGTGTTTTCATCGGTGATGAATTATGTATTGGCGAAAATGATTGTGACCAGCCCCTCCGGGACTCAGGCCTTCAATGAAGAGTTAGGCCGCCTGACTTTGGTCAGTTACCCAGCTATCGCGATTCCATCAATGATTATGATGATGGGCATTTTCTTCTACATGTGGCGTCAGATCCGTCAGATGACACAGCTTGAAACGGCTGAAATCCTCAAGACCGAACAATAGCCATCAGTATTGGATAGAAAGCCAGCACATGTGCTGGCTTTTTTGTACCTGAATTAATGCAAAGTTGGTTGCAAAGCCAGAGACGTGTATAGTTCAGACCAAACGCTTTTACTTATATTGCTGTACGTAAGGGCAAGATAGATTTAGTTGTGCTGCAAAAGCAGCATAGAATGATGAGGTACTCCATGGCTCGCACAGCGCATGCTCTACATATCTTGGTGAAACACAAAGAACTGGCTGAAGATATTCTTCAGCAACTGAAGAAAGGTGCTAAGTTCCAGGCTCTGGCTAAGAAGCACTCGACGTGTCCATCAGGTAAAAAAGGTGGGGATCTGGGCGAATTCCGTAAAGGCCAAATGGTGCCACAGTTCGATAAAGCTGTTTTTTCGAATAAAGCAATCAGTACCAGTGAAGCACTAAAATTGAAGACACCAGAACTCCGTGGTGTGATTCCTGAAGTGGTAAAGACAAAGTTCGGATGGCACATCATCAAGGTGCTATATACGGTGTAAACCCGTATTTTATGCAAAAAAGGCGCTTATGCGCCTTTTTTTGTTAGTGCTATTAGTTGTCAGTTTGGCGGGGAAACTCAATGACAGATGATGTCTTTTGCCGGGTATCAGACCATCTTAAAATAGCGGAATAATAGTACCGAACCAGAGTGATCCAAAGGGCCGTTACAATGCAGCCAGTTAACACCAAACCTCCCTCAACTTGTGTCGATGGTGATTGGATTAAGATCGCAGAGAGGATCAAGCCGACGGTGATAAGACCGAACAAAGGCTTGAATGTAAGCTCAAAGAAAGCCCTTAGATGGTAGAAAAAAAGATATATACCTTGTTTTACATGCATTAGCTTCCCTCCTTCCCTGAATCAGGCAAATTACCTTAGGTTTGGTTAACATAATATTTACATTTTGGGTTCGCTGCAATAGTGTTATCACTCACTATGCTGGGTGGGAGAAGGTGCTGATTGTGCAGATAAAGGGTTGGGGCACTTGGTTTCAAGTAGTCTTAATGTCTTATCTTGTAGTGAGATATCTTTAGCAATGTCTGGGTAAAGTTGGCGAAAGGACTCCATACATAATGTGGCAGCATTGATGGTTGCCATCATCTCATCTTGTGACCTTGTCACTTTCGCTAGATCATTAGATCCTTGTTCACCATTGAGTTGGCGAAGAGATTGTTCGGCCTGTTGGTAGGGAGCTTCAAGGCAGAGGCAGATTTCATCTGCTGCTTTGTCGAGGTGGCTGCCTGCTTGGGAATACAATGACAGGAGTCCGAGAAGAAATAGCATATTAATATTGCTTATCATACAACCTCCTCTCTGGACGACCTGATAATTATATACCTAAGTTGAAAAAGTGGAGCTTATGGGCAAGATGGCTTGTTTTCAAAGTCTATTGGCAGCTCAGCACATTTCTCTCCACGGATGAATTGCTTGAATACATTGTCATTACTTCCTTCCTTGATAAACCAATGGAAACCATAGCCTTCAGATAACCATAGTTGGAGGTGAGGTTGGCGGTAAAGCAAGTAACTGATGTACTCTTCGACATCTACATAGAAATCATTAGTTAATGTTTCTAGTGGGCCGGGTGGTTTGATCCCGAGCTTTGCCTTATCTGCTGGACTAAGTACCCAATAAAAATATTCAGGGTAATTCGTTACGGTTATGAGGAATGGCAGTTTACTCTCTGCTTCCATAATTGAACGACCACCGCGAAAGGAAGCTGCAATGTATTCACTCTGATCGCTATTCGGACGATAATTAATCGATGTAAAGAGCCAGGTGGAGTCGTCAACTTGATTAACGAAGTGGTGTGATAGGTTTGTTGTAAAGTCACCATCTTCAAGGAAAATATTATATGACTTAACACCAGATTGCATGGTGGTGTTATCTTTTAATACATTCATAGCTGCCAACGGTGGGACTTGTGGTAGGTATTTATCAAGTAATTCCCATAATGTGCTGAGCTCCGAGTGCTTGAAGCTAATGGCATGTGCTGTATCAATATCACAACCATCTGGTGTTTTCGTACAGATGGCAACAGAAAACTCGTCATCAAGCTTATGGATAAACATTAGCTTATTGTTGAGCTTAGCTGGTTTGAAAAAAAGCTCATTGGTTTGTAGCAAGTAGTCAAAGTCATCCTGATTCATTGACAAAAAGACGAGGGTATTGTTTTTGTCGTCATTGATCAGTTTATATTTATATTCAG
Organism: Photobacterium sp. BZF1; assembly: GCF_014349205.1. Taxonomy (NCBI): domain Bacteria; kingdom Pseudomonadati; phylum Pseudomonadota; class Gammaproteobacteria; order Vibrionales; family Vibrionaceae; genus Photobacterium; species Photobacterium sp. BZF1. The sequence goes on along the minus strand of NZ_JACSOF010000009.1, from coordinate 957 downwards.
TTGGCCAGTTGATATACAGCAAACTCACCAATAGGGTACAGAAAGCAAAGGCTATAGCTGCGATCAGGTAGCGCTTGTTATTCAATCGCGGTTTCTTTTTATCCTGCTTTGGCATCTCAGGTATGTTGCAAAGCTCTTGATAAGACACAAAACGTTGGATTTTGATTTGGTAACCCAACCGAGGTACTAATTCAATGACTTGACCAATCTCTTGTTCTTTCAGCTTAATTCGTAATGTTCGAATAGTCTGAAACAGGGAGGTTTCAGCGACTTCTTTTCTTGCCCAACCAGCTGTCAGTAACTCTTCTTTGCTAACCATGTTCGGCGCTTCGGTAACAAGTTTGTAGAGCACGCCTTTCTCTGCTCTATTTAAAGGAATACTGCCTACTGTTGTGAATAGTGTTTTTTTTTGGCAATCAAAGAAATAATTCTCTGAAATCTGTGCTATGTGATCCGTAGCCTTAACTTTCTCAGACATTAAGTGCACTCAGTGTCATAGTTGTTGTGATGAAAGAAATCTTATCAAGCAATTATAGATATAAGTATCTATTTCTTCAGATAATTTTGCCATACATCAAGTAATGCGACCACTTAAAACAGAGTAAGTGTGCTCATCAATAAGACAAAATATTTCCAAGAAAGAAAGTTTTAATATCAAAAAAAAGAGTTTTGTTTATTTTTTGCGACTGCAGGGCAGTTCGTACTTTTTGCTTGCCCCTGATAACTACACTCAAATCATAACCACGAAGCAGTAAAGAATATAAGTGGTATGAAAGTTTGGGGGCAATATGTTTGCGTCAGTCAATAGGGCACCATCAAGCCTGCCCGTCATTTACATTGTAATCACAGTAGCGTCAGGAAGCGCCATTGGCTCAGATTTTTTTGATGGATCATTGACTAAAAAGTTATCAGCCGAAGTTGATACGGCGGTGTCTGAAATCAAAGGCATAGCAAGTC
>NZ_JACSOF010000008.1:0-70707 GCF_014349205.1 Photobacterium sp. BZF1 | reverse complement strand
TAGGGATTTGAACCCTAGATACGCTATTAACGTATGCCGGTTTTCAAGACCGGTGCTTTCAACCACTCAGCCATCTCTCCGTAAGTGCGGCGTATAATAATGTAGGATATTCTTGTTGTAAACCCTACAAATAACCGAATGCTCAGTTAACCACCATTTTCGGTGTATTTATCGAAAATAGTGATTGATTAGGCCACTGCATCGCGAATACGGCGATAAACCGTCACCAAAAAGAGAACGACTGCACCACTGAACAAGCCTATTGCTGCATTGACAAACGCAGGCAACATCAGAGCGCCACCAGGAACCACCGCTGCTTGGTGGGTTAAATGTTCAATCAAAACATGCGAGTGCGGCATACTGTGCACCACAATGCCGCCGCCGACCAAAAACATCGCAATGGTGCCGACGATAGCCAAAAACTTCATCAGGTACGGGGCAGCGTCTACCAATGTTTCTCCAAATCCCCGCTTCAATGTGCCAGGTTCACTATTGCGGACAAGGTACAGGCCACCATCGTCTAGTTTGACTATTCCTGCTACCAAGCCGTACACCCCAATGGTCATCAGTAGCGCTATAACACTGACCACCAGCACCTGCGTCAGCATGGCGGACTCCTGCACCGTACCCAAAGCGATTACAATGATCTCAGCAGAAAGGATAAAGTCCGTCCGAATTGCACCTTGTATTTTCTTTTTTTCAAACTCGGCAATATCTTGGGGTTCATCAAGCTGTTTGAGTTCTTCATCCTCCTGAGTCCGGGCTGGGTGAAGCATTTTTTCCACCACTTTTTCGAACCCTTCGAAGCATAGGAACAAACCGCCAATGAGTAGCATTGGCGTGATCAACCACGGGGCAAAAGCACTGATCAGCAGTGCGGCCGGCACCAGGATCAGCTTATTGCGAAACGACCCCTTAGCGACAGCCCACACCACAGGGATTTCACGCTCGGCACGTACCCCCGACACCTGCTGGGCATTGAGCGCCAAGTCATCTCCCAGCACCCCGGCGGTTTTGCGTGCCGCCACTTTACTCATGACCGCCACATCATCGAGTACGGTGGCAATATCATCTAACAGAGTTAATAAGCTCGCTCCGGCCACTAATCACCTCTTTATCTTTATTGTACTGATTAACTGTAGTGAATATTTAACGGTTCTAGCCACCACGGAGAAGCAATCAAGAGACAACATCTAAATAAGAAATTCATTGAAGATCTCGCGGCATCGAGGATCCCCCGCTAGAATGTAACAAGATATTACCATTAATCAGCCTCTTGGCGAGATAGATATTATTCAGCGATGACCTACCATCGCTATTTGGGAACTCTTTCAGTCACATTTCATTATCACGGAAGCTAGCTTACCTATTTGCGAGGTGACAGGCTTATGGCGATTGCCATTGTCTTGATAGTGATAGTTGTGGCATCCATTGCCTTTCATTTCCTCAGCCCTTGGTGGCTGACGCCTGCTGCATCCAACTGGGGCGAGATTGATGATGCCTTCAACTTAACCTTGGTGATCACCGGAGCATTTTTCATTGTCATCAACCTGATGATTGCCTGGTTCGTGTTCAAATATCGTCACCGCAAAGGCCACAAATCCACTTACCAGCCTGACAACAAACGCCTCGAAGCTTGGCTTATTGGCTTAACTACTGTGGCGATAATCGGGCTATTGGCGCCTGGGTTAGTCGTTTACGGCAAATTCGTGGCTGTGCCTGATGATGCCAAAGAAGTGGAAGTGGTTGGCGAGCAATGGAAATGGAGCTTTCGCTTCCCAGGAGAGGATAACCAACTGGGCAAATCAGACGTTCGTTTTATCAGCCCAACTAACCCATTGGGGGTTGATCCTGATGATCCGGCTTCCAGCGATGACAAGATCATACTAACCCCCGAGTTGCACCTACCACTCTACTCACCCTATAAGGTGCTGCTCAGATCCAAAGATGTCCTGCATGATTTTAATGTACCGCAATTTCGCGCCAAGATGGATATGGTGCCCGGTAGCGTTACTTACTTTTGGCTAACCCCCACCCAACGCGGCACCTTTGATATTTTATGCGCAGAACTGTGCGGCGTAGGCCACTACAATATGCGCGGCAGAGTGGTCGTTGAAGATGATGCCCAGTTTGGCCGCTGGCTCGCCAAGCAACCGACCTTTGCCCAAACCCAACAGCCCGCATCAGAAAGGGATACGCCTATCACCGACCCTGTTGAGCACGGCAAAACCCTCTCTGAAGTCAATGGGTGTATAGGTTGCCACAGTATCGACGGTAAGCCCGGTGTCGGCCCTACCTGGCTAGGACTGTACGGTAAGACTGAAATTATGTCAGACGATACGGAAGTACTGGTTGACGACGATTACCTCAAAGCCGCTATTCTCAACCCCAACGCAGAAATCGTTAAAGGTTACCCACCTATCATGCCCGTCTACCAATTTAGCGATGAGGAAGTGGACGCCATCATTGCCTACATCAAGGTAGTGTCATCGCCCGAAGCCGATCCCGCAAGAGCCGATAACGGGGAAGAAGATAAAGAGGGAGCACAATAATGTTTGAAACCAGCCCCTATGCCGTTAAGAAGCGTCCGCAGTCTTTCTGGACCAAATATGTCTGGAGCCAAGACCACAAGGTTATTGCCATCCAATACACACTCACCGCCATTGCCATGGGGATGATAGCGCTTGTGCTGTCATGGATTATGCGGCTGCAGCTCGGATTCCCCGGCAAATTCGACTTTATCGACGTCAACCTTTATTACCAGTCCATGACCCTGCATGGCATGATCATGGTGGTGTACTTGCTGACGGCCTTGTTCTTGGGAGGTTTCGGCAATTACCTTATTCCTTTGATGGTCGGTGCAAGGGATATGGTTTTCCCCTACCTCAATATGCTCAGTTTCTGGTTTTACTTTCTTGCCTCACTCATTTTGGTCGCCAGCTTTTTTGTCACAGGCGGGCCGACTGGGGCCGGCTGGACGCTCTATCCGCCGCAAGCCATCATGCCCGGCACGCCCGGTACCGACTGGGGGATAGTACTGATGCTTATCTCGCTAGCGGTGTTCATTGTTGCCGCTACCATGGGTGGGCTTAACTATGTCACGACGGTGCTGCAGGCCAGGACAGAGGGCATGACCCTATTACGCATGCCACTGACGGTATGGGGGATTTTCACCGCCTCTGCGATGGCACTACTGGCCTTTCCCGCCTTGCTGGTCAGCGCGATCATGATGTTGTTCGATAAACTGCTGGGTTCAAGTTTTTTCATGCCCGCTATTTATTCAATGGGTCAACAGGCCGGATACGACGGTGGTAGCCCGATCCTATTCCAGCACTTGTTCTGGTTCTTCGGCCACCCGGAAGTGTATATCGTGGCCCTGCCAGCCTTTGGTATTGTCTCTGATCTCATCAGTATCCATGCCCGCAAAAACATCTTCGGCTACAAAATGATGGTCTGGGCGATACTGGGCATTGCAGCCCTGAGTTTTATCGTATGGGCCCACCACATGTATGTCAGTGGCATGAACCCCTATTTTGGTTTCTTTTTTGCCACCACAACGTTAGTCATTGCAGTACCCACAGCAATCAAAGTCTATAACTGGCTGTTCACCCTCTGGCGCGGCGATATTCACCTCAGCCTGCCGATGCTTTTCGCTATCGCCTTTATGAGCAGCTTCATCATCGGTGGGCTAACCGGTTTGTTCCTCGGTAACGTGATTGTCGATATCCCGCTCTCCGACACCTACTTTGTGGTGGCCCATTTCCACATGGTAATGGGTGTCTCGCCTATTCTGGTTATCTTCGGTGGGATCTATCACTGGTACCCTAAGGTAACAGGGAGGATGATGAACCAAGTCATGGGACATATTCATTTTTGGGTCACCTTCCTCGGCACCTATGCCATTTACTTCCCGATGCATTACCTCGGCATCCTTGGCATGCCAAGGCGTTATTACAACTGGGATGATTACAGCTTCATTCCGGAATCAGCGCAGTCGATGAATGCCTTTATCACTATTGCGGCATTGGTTGTCGGTGCAGCCCAGATCCTGTTCTTGGTGAACCTGTTCTGGAGCTGGAAATTCGGCAAAGTTGCCGACAGCAACCCGTGGAAAGCCACTTCGCTTGAATGGTTTACCCCAGACACGCCACCCAAGCATGGGAATTGGGGAGAAGAACTCCCTGTCGTTTACCGCTGGGCCTATGATTTCAGCGTTCCCGGTCATGACAAAGACTTCATTCCGCAAACGCAGCCACCGACCGCTGAGCCAGCCACCGACTCATCAGGCGGAGGTGGTAGCGAGTCGACGGCAAAGGCCGATAAGGAGCGATCATGAGCAAATCAGTCGAAACACTGACCCAAGATCCCAACGCTCGCTACAGAACCCAACTGCAGGCACCGACATCTACCGCCGTCTGGTTGCTAATCGCCGTTATCACTATGTTCTTTTTCCTGTTTACGGTTGCTTACCGGATAAGGATGACGCTGCCTGACTGGCAGCCTATCAGCGAACCTTGGCAACTTGCTGTCAGCACCGTGATGTTAGTCATGAGCTGCGTCACTATGCACCTGTGTTACCGCAAAGCGGCATTGCTTCCGTCATTGCGGGCGAACCATGCCCTGTTGGTGTGGACTGTCATTTTCACCTTCGGCTTCGTATTCAGCCAATTATGGGCGTGGCAAGCCTTGCTGGAAGCTAACCTCGGCGTAGGCAGTTCACCTGCCGCCAGCTTTTTCTACCTGCTGACCGGGTTGCATGGCCTACACGTTCTCGGCGGGCTAATTGCCCTTAGTTGGGTCGTCTTCTATGCAGGGAGGGGGCATCACAATCAGCTCTATCCGGCCCTTCGGCTTTGCACCCGCTACTGGCATTTTTTATTGTTTGTATGGCTGTTTTTACTCGGCCTACTTCGTTTGACATAACCGGAGGTGTTCCCCATGCCTCGTTCTGCTTATTCCGATGACCATCCAACTCACCATGCGTGGGCATCACTTGTCAATGATTACGCTGCCGACAAAGCAGTGTTCAAGGTCTCATCCAACAAAACGATGATGTGGATATTCCTGCTCAGCGATATCTTTGTCTTCGGCTGCTTCCTAGTCGGCTATATGGCGGTAAGGATGACCACCACCGAGCCCTGGCCCAGCCCGAGCGAAGTCTTTGCCCTGACTATTGCAGGCCATTCCATCCCATTAGTACTGATTGCGATCATGACTTTCATACTGATCACCAGCAGCGGCACCATGGCGATGGCCGTTAACTGTGGCTACCAGAACAAGCGGGGAGCAACCGCGTTACTGATGCTCATCACCGCCTTGCTCGGCCTCAGCTTTGTCGGTATGCAGGCTTTCGAATGGAGCAAGCTAATCGAGGATGGTTTCCGGCCATGGGGGAACGAGGATGGTGCCGCACAATTCGGTGCCTGCTTTTTCATGATCACCGGTTTCCACGGCCTGCATGTGACAGTAGGTGTTATCTATCTGCTGATCGTGGCGTGGAAAGTGTGGCGGGGAGACTATGAACGGCGGGGTAACACATCACAAGGAAATTACGAGATCGTCGAGATAGCCGGTTTGTACTGGCACTTCGTCGACCTTGTCTGGGTCTTTATCTTTGCGTTTTTCTATCTCTGGTAGCGAACTCCTGAAGGAGGACACGCATATGGCTAGCTCAACAAAAAACAACACCCAGCAAAAACACCCGATCAGCCTCTACTTGGGAATTTGGCTACTGCTTTTCGTACTCAGCGCACTGTCATATATGGTGGATTATTACCAGCTGGAAGGGTTTCTGCGCTGGAGCTTAATCTTAGTGTTCATGGCGCTGAAAGCGGGACTTATCGCCAGTATCTTCATGCACATGCTATGGGAGCGAATGGCCTTGGTCTGCACGATATTCCTGCCACCGCTAGTGCTTTTGGTGCTCGTCATCCTCATGGCGAGCGAAGCAGAGTATATCTTCGCACTACGGGAGAGGTTCTTTAGTTAACCGGCAACTCGTCCGCTTCGTCATTAAAAAACTCAGGTAACGAAGGAGGGACAGCCTGCCAGGCTTTCCCTTGCTGCATTTTTTCATGGCTGTACTCAAACAGTTCGGCCATAAACTCGTCGCTGTAAGGCGATACGTATTCCGATGTCTCAAAGTCCTCATCAATATAAGCTAAGTTGAAGTTTATCCCCTGCTGGCGGGCATTGTGATAAATATGTTCAACATCACCGATACCCTGATTCAGCATTAGAGTATTGATTGCCCTCTCACTGATACGGCTTAGCTTGTATGATACCGGCTGGAACTCTGATTTCAGGCTGCCGTTACGGATCACATAGAGATTCTGTTCAACCTTCAAGTCACGCAGGTCAACCCAAGAAGGAGCGAAGAATACTTGGCGTATCACCCCACCATCAACGTGTAGTTCATCGAAATGTTGACCGCCTTGCTCGAATTCTATCTTTCTTGCTGGGAATGCCCCTGGTACCGAACTGCTCGCAATAACGATCTCCTGTATCAATGCTGTTGCTTCAGGAGTACCGTACTCGGCGATACGACCGATATTCCAAAGAGCAAGCCGCTGGTTATCGATATTGGCTGTCCCAATAATTAAATGTCGCCCTTTCTTGTTTTGTTCGGCGATTTCAGCCACTAAGTCATCATTCAATATCTGGCGAACTTTCTGTTCGAAGGGAGAGGTATCCAGCAGGGATTGGTTACGCACAAGCGAAAAGATATTTCTGAAATGGAATAAATCGGTGAAATCAGTCTCGGTGTAAAGCTCGGTCAGCACATCGTCATAATCACTACCAAGGTATGCAAAAACAGAGACAATGGCTCCGGTAGAGATCCCGGTAACCACATCAAACTGTGGCCTGTCTCCCCGCTCTGTCCAAGCGGTCAAAATACCTGCAGAGAATGCACCATTGAAGCCGCCACCGGACAGGGCCAGATAATTTAGACTCTGCTTATCTTGGCTCTCTTCAATCCAGATCTCGGTTTTACTTTGAATCATGCCGTTTAGCTCTGTGGGGTTATATTCGTCCCACATCCTGATCGCCTCAAATGAATGAGGCATCATTGTAAAAGTAACCGGATCGGGATTACGCTCCGTGCTTGAGCACGCAGTGAGTACAACAGCCAACAATAAAGCACCAAAGCGCTGCACAATTTATTCCTCAAAATATAACTACGAAATATTGTATGGGGATAAGCTGTCAGGTGGCTGAATCAATTAGTAACGTAAACTCTTAGTTTCACACATATCGAAAAACAAAAAGCCCGCATAGACATATCTAATGCGGGCTCAGCGTCAGTCAACTATTACCTAGAACCAAGATACCACCTGATCCATGTCTCGGCGGGTTTTGGCAAACGGAGGCTCATCTTCGCGGTAACCTAAAGCAACCATAACCGCAGGTTTGTAGACTTTAGGGTCAATACCGAAGTGCTTCTCCAGTACATCGATAGTTTTATCCATTTCAAACCCTTCGATTGGGCATGAATCGATACCAAGCAGTGCCGCTGCAGTCATCACGTTACCCAGTGCAATATAGGCTTGGCGGGCTGACCATTCGGTAATTTGCTGTTCGCCTTCAATCTTGAAGTCATGCTCTTGGAATTTCTGGAAAGCCTGATTGATAAAACCAATCACCTCTTCCGGCAACTTCTTCACTTCACGCATGTGTTGCTGCTGATATTCAGAGTTGTGCTTCATTGTCGCATCGGTATGGGCAAGGAAAATGACAAAATGGCTTGCCGTACCTAGCTGACCTGCCGTGCCATTGAATGCACCGTTTGCGCCCCAGCTGAACTCGCGGAACAGTTCGCGCTTCTCTGGTGACTGGACTACGAGGATCTGCCACGGTTCAAAGCCAAATGAGCTAGGTGACAAGCGTGCCGCTTCCAAAATAGTATTGAATTCGTCATCGCCGATCTTACGAGTAGGATCAAACACTTTCGTTGCGTGGCGAGATTTGAATGCTTCTAGGATTTGCGCCTGAACGTCTTGGGTTGGTTTGATATCTTTCACTGTACTAGCCCTATTTCACTTCGTTATGGACAATTCTTCCCACACAGTATTTCAGTCTGTCATCCTGTGCGGCTTGGTGGCTAGTTTGATGGTTTTAGCGTGAAGGAAAAAGGGTTAGAGGTGCCAATGACTTTGGGTCATTTTGTCCATAGTTGCTATCAGTGGTATTCCCCCAAAAGAAAACCTCACACCAACATACTGTTAGGTGTGAGGTTGTGAAAGATAAAATGGCGAATCAATTATAAGCTCCTGCCGAATAGGTAAGCTCATAGCTGTGTGAGTAAATCTCGAGGATATTGCCAAACGGGTCTTCCATGTAAATCATGCGGTAAGGCTTCTCTCCCGGGTAGTAATAACGCGGCTCTTTCATCCGTTTCTTGCCCCCGGCAGCCACCACTTTTTCTGCGAGCCCTTCGACATCTGGGTCCTGAACACAGAAATGGAAGATGCCGGTTTTCCAATACTCGAAATTATCTTCGGGGTTCTCTTGGTTCTTGAACTCGAAGATTTCAACCCCTACCCGGTCTCCGGTCGATAGGTGGGCGATACGAAAGCGCTCCCATCCCGCCCCGAATACATCGGTACACATTTCACCAATTGCGGAGTCGTCTTCGAGGATTTCAGTCGGCTCCATGATCAGATACCAACCCATAACTTCGGTATAAAATTTAACAGCAGCGTCGAGGTCCGGTACCGAGATACCGATGTGTGAAAAGGTACGTGGATAAGGGATCATCATTTCACCTCTCTATCAACCTGAGGGCACTCATTGCCTTCAATTGTGGTGGGAAGATGATGAAAGAATAGTTGCCTTTGGGTGAAATATAAAATTATCGGCCAAGTTAGGCTGGATAATTTTAATTAGGAAAAATATAAAGTTACGCTATATATTATACGCAGGTTCTAAGTTGCTCGATCACCTGCTTTATCTAGCCATTTCTTGTTGAGATAGCGATAGATCGCAGCTTGCTCCCCTGCCGACAAAGACCAACCCAATTGATGGTGACGCCACAGAATATCCTCGGCAAACACGACATAGCCTTCGCTTATTAGGTAATCAATTTCTGCTGCATAAATATCGCCAGCAATTAACTCACCCATATCTTCAAGGTGTTCGACACCGGCCAGGAAGTGAAATACCTCCTCACCAAACATTTCAGCGTACCGGTTACGCGCAGAAGACGGTATCCAGTTAAAGCTCTGACCGAGCCAACCAAGGATATCACCCCCAATTAGGGCGCTCTCTTTTGGAGTCGCAATCAAGGAGGCGTTAATCAACATTTGCTCTATGCGGTTTATACCTCTTTTGACTGCAAGGTCCATTTTTCGGTAAAACAACCGCCAATCAGCAATGGGAAAGAGTGGAAAATCAGTTAACATCAGGGGTCTTCATTGTTATGTGTAAAGTGCCCCTGCAAAATGCAGAGGACACTCATTATCAAACGACAGGATCAGTCGATAAGTTGATTGTTTTCATCAAAGAACGGATAAGGACCGTCAGCATCATCGATATAGCTGATATGGCTGGTTATCCCCTCGGGTGACAGCCTAAACAACTGGATGGCAACCGGCTCCAATGAAAAAGATGATGGCGCATTGGGGTCTAGATCCAATGACACCGAATGGCTGTGGGAAGGCCCCACCCATACCGGTAATCCCTGCCAGGTGGCAAAAATAGGCCGGTGCAAGTGCCCTGCAACAATACCTTTAACATGGGGATAGCGCTGCAACACCTGATAAAGCTGGTCGTCATTGAGCAGTTTCTGGACATCCATATGAGATAATCCAACCGTCATCGGCGGATGGTGCATAAACAACAGGGCCGGTTTATCTTGGCAATGAGCCAATTCATTATCCAACCACTCAAGTGAAGATTGCGCCAGCATGCCATATGGCTTTCCTACCACGGAAGTATCTAACCCTATCAGTTGGTAGCCACCCGCAAACTCGGAGAAATGGCAATACTCATGCTCGGCAAAAGTGGCAATCGTGCCCAGCGCTTCGCGCAAATGGGTGCGATGGTCGTGGTTACCCGGAACTACCTTGAGCACTGGCTTGAGTTTGGCTAATTCAGGATAAATCACCTCGTATTCACAAGGCTCGCCAAAGTCTGCCAAGTCGCCGGTAACAACGACCATATCCGGCATAGGTTTCAGGTTATTGATGTGCTCGACGGCATTTTGCAAGCACTTCAGGGTATCGACCTTACGGTAAGCCCGCTTTCCTGCCTTCTTGATGTGCAGATCGGTTAATTGTGCAATCAACATGAATTATTGCCCCTTCAACAAGACAACACGTTGTGGATTGAACATCAACACAATCTCTTGCTGGTCAATGTACTCCTCCCTTGCGAAGCAATCGACGCAGACGGGTTCCTGCTCCTCACCCACTTCCGCCATAACTCGGGTTCTGTCACCTAGGAATACACTGGATATCACCTTACCCGGCACCCCCTGCTGACCGGCAGGGAAGATTTCGATATCTTCAGGGCGGACCATTGCCGTTACCGCCTTACCGGTTTCGACCCCATGCAGGAGATCCGACGAAAGAGGCATGACCGCACCTTCACCCAAGTCAAGGGCATCGCCAGAACGGACACCAATCAGGTAATTCATCTGGCCAATAAAGTCTGCGACAAATTTGCTTTTCGGCGCGAGGTAAATGTCTTCGGCACTGCCTATTTGGGCTATTTCACCATGTTCCAGAACAGCGATACGATCGCCCATTACCATGGCTTCTTCCTGATCGTGTGTTACGTAAATAGCGGTAATGCCAAGGCGTTTTAGCAACGCATTGATATCGGTGCGCAGGCGCTTCTTCAGCTGGGCATCCAAAGCCGAAAGCGGTTCATCCAACAATAGGACATGAGGCTGGGTAATAATCGCCCGAGCCAAGGCAACACGTTGACGCTGACCGCCCGATAGCTGGTCAATACCGCGGTTGGCATAAGACGTCAGGTCAAACATTTCGAGCATTTCCGCCACTTTGGGCTGGCGAACCTCTTTACTCTCACCACGCACTCGCAGGCCGTACTCAATGTTTTCGGTGACATTCATATTGGGGAACAAGGCGTAAGACTGGAAAACCATACCAACCCGGCGAGACTCAATCGGCAGTTTGGTGACATCCTGATTGCCAAACATGATCTGGCTGCCTTCATCGGCAAACTCGAGGCCGGCAATCAATCGAAGCGTGGTTGTCTTGCCGCAACCCGACGGGCCAAGCAGCACCAGGATCTCCCCAGCATCAATGTCCAAATCCAATGGTTTTAACGCTAGGGTACCGTCGTCAAACGTCTTTTGAACATTTTTTAGCGTAATGGCAACGCTAGAACTTTTTAAACTCATTTTTAACTATCTCACTGAAAGTCGCTGCTATTTCGCTGCTTTCTTGTTAAACATCTGCGCTGCCACAAGCAAAGGCATAATCAAGCACAAGAAGATCAAGGTGTAAGCTGAACTCACTTCAAGCCGCATCGAAGCGTAAGAATCAGCCAGGCCAACCGGCAAGGTTTTGGTCAGCGGGGTATGCAGCATCCACGTCAGGTTGAATTCGCCGACCGACAGGGTCAGGGTCATCAAAATACCGCTGATAATACCCGTTTTGCAGTTCGGTACTATCACATGGAAGAACCGCTGCCAGAATGTCGCCCCCAAACTTGCCGCGCCTTCTTCCAACGCTTTGAAGTTGATACTATTTAGCACAGCCAATACTGACTTCACCATAAATGGCAAGGTGAAGATAACGTGACCGACCAGGATAAATAGCCAACTGCTCCGGAAATCACTGAATCCACCGTAAACAGAAATAATACCCAGCGAAATCGCCATACCCGGGATGGCAATTGGTAGTGTCAGGCACTCTTCAAATACAGCGCTGAACTTAGAACGTTTACTGGCAAGGTAATAGGCACAGGGCACCCCAACCAACATATTGATCAAGGTGGTCGCCAACGCGATTTGTAGCGTTAACCAAATCGTATCCGAATACAGCGTCCATACCTGCTCTACCCATTTCAGGGTCAACCCACTTTTCACCCCGACAAAGTAATTATTGGTCAAGCCAGCGGTCACCGACATCAGAACCGGCACAATCAAAAAAGCACATGTCAAAATCGTAAACAGCAACTGGGCATAGAAGAACTTGTCTTTTTTCATCACTTAACCTCCCATACTGACAGATGCTGCACCCTTGATGCGCGCAACAGCCAAGCAAACCCAGGTAATACCGCCTAGCACCAAGCTAAGTGCCGCAGCCATGGCAAAATTGGCATTGAGTGTAAATTCGGTATAAATCGTCATCGGTAACACATTGATGTTGGTGGCCAATGTAAAAGCGGTACCAAATGCCCCCATCGAGGTAGCAAAACATACCGAACCCGATGAAACCAAACCTGGAGTCAGTGCTGGCAGGGTAATATCCCTTAAGATTTGCCAGCGGTTGGCCCCGAGGGATCTCCCTGCTTCGAGCAAGCTGTGATCCAACTTCTCCGCCGCACCCATTACCGTCAGCACGACCCGAGGAATGGAGAAATACAAATATCCGAGGAACAGACCAGCCATTGTGTAGGCAAACATCCAGCGCTCACCGGTCAGAGCTAGGCTAACTTGGGCAATCAACCCCTGGCGGCCTGCCAACATGATGACGAAAAAGCCAATAACCACGCCCGGAAAGGCCAATGGGAAGCTCAACATCGCGACCAGCAATGACTTGCCTTTAAAGTCATTCTTGGTCAGGAATAAGCCAATAACGGTTGAAATGACCAAACTGGCTAAGGTTACCAATACCGATAAAACGATAGTGGAAAGCAAACTCGAGTAATACGCTGGGCGGGTCAATATATACCAGTAACTCATTCCACCGTCGCTCTCAAATGAGAGCCAAAATAGTTTTGCCACCGGCAACAAGAAAAAAGCAAGGCTAATTATCAGTGCTGGAATAATTAGCAAACCATGATGTATTTTTTTATTCATGCCAATAGAGGGTGGGGTTACCCCCACCCCGTTAATTAGTTAACTTCGTTAAGGTAACGCTCTGCGAAATGATTTTGTGCTTCAGCCATTTTGCCGAAGTCGACAGTCACCGCGCGCTCATAATCTGTATCTGGCAAGAACTTGGATTGCGTCTCTTCACTCATGGTGCCGGCAATAACGGGACGCAGATATGCCTCGGCCCAATGCTGCTGACCTTTTTCAGACAACACATAATCCAACACTTTTCGGCCATTTTCCTGGTTCGGTGAGTTCTTCACAGCGCTCATGACATAAGGCACCACGATAGAACCCTCCGCTGGGATCACAAACTCAATATTGGCCATATCGTTATATTTTGCCCGGTAAGCATTGAAATCATAATCAAGCAAAATTGGGATCTCACCGGAAATGACTCGGGCATAAGCCGTCTGGCGCGGAACCATAGGACGGTTTTTCTTCAACTGCTGGAAGTATTCAATCGCTGGGGTAAAGTTATCCAAATCGCCCCCCATCGCTTCGTTGACCGCAACCGCACTGGCATAACCGACAAAAGCACTGGTTGGGTCTAGGTATCCCACCATACCGCGATATTCCGGCTTGAGCAGGTCATTCCAAGACTGCGGGACATCGGCCCCATCAAGGGCATCGGCGTTGACGAAGAAACCCATTGTGCCGGAGTGGATTGCAAACCATTTGCCTTCAGGATCTTTCAGGCCTTCAGGGATTTGATCCCAGTTGGCCGGTTGGTAAGGTTCAACCACGCCTTGTTCGGCGGCATTGATCCCGAAAGATACGCCGTAATAAACCACATCGGCAACCGGGCTATTCTTTTCCGCCACTAACTGAGACAGCGCCTGGCCGGAGTTTTTGTTATCCATAGGAACACTGATATCGAGCTCCTTCTTGATTTCAACAAGCTGCCCGCCCCAGTTCGCCCACTCCGGCGGACAGTTATAACAAATAGCATCCGCTGCCTGAACGGCTGTGGTGGCAAAACCGAAAGTCAACAATGCCACTTTTGAAAGGTGTTTACATTTCATCATTTCATCCCAATCCAATGAATAAGTTGGTGCTACGCATCTATTGCCGACACAGTACCTTCCAGGCTCAGCTGAAAATCCAGTTCGCGCTGGAGAGAAAGTTCTGTGTTATGTTTTGAATTAAATAAAAGGTCTACCGCGCAGCTGCCCATTGTTTTATGGGGCACCCGCACAGTTGCCAAAGGGGGGTGGACGATTTGTCCGAGAGACATACCATCAAACCCCACAACCGATACTTCATCGGGTACTTTCATTCCCGCCTGATGAAAGTGATTAATCATCTTCAGCGCCAACAAATCATTACTGCAGAACCAAGCTGTCGCCATGGCTGCCTTGATGACTTCTTTATGCTGGCTGTAGGGCGCCATTTCAGTCGGGTCGACCTGAAGCAGCAGAGCCAGTTCAGCCCTGTCGTCTTGTTCAATACGCTGCTTGAAACCCTCATAGCGCTGCCTTGCCCGGTCGGAGGCACTGAAGTGTCCCGCAGCCACGCCAAACCGATAGTGGCCAAGCCCAATCAACTTATCCGCCACCTGCCAACCTGCCTTGAAGTTATCAACAAACACTGCTGGCTCTTGAGCTGCAGATTTGTTGTAAAGCAGGCAAATGGGAAAATTGAAGTCTTTCAGCAAAGCCAACGCTTCATTTTGCTCGGTATTTGCCACGGTCAGGATCACTCCGCCTACACGCTGGCGGATAAGATCCACCACCGCCTGTTGCTCCCGGCCTTTGTCATATTGGGTATCCACAATAATGGTGGAATAACCAAAATACCGGGCCCGTTCTTGTATCGCGGCGACAATCTCTGAAAACACCGGATTCAATAAACTTGGGATCAACACACCAATCGTTGGGTTGTGGTTCATTTCTATCCGCTTGGCTTTTTGCTTTGGGTTATACCCCGTTGCTTCAACCACCTTGCCAATACGCTCACGGGTCTGCTGGCAAATCGTGCCGGTATTATTCAAATACCGCGACACTGTGGCCGGAGAAACTCCCGCCAACGCGGCTACATCTTTAATATTCATGTCCCCTCCCAAGGAATGGAGGGCAGATTAGGGTGTAGAAATGACGATTTCGTGACAAGAAAAAGTTTAAATAACGCTAAATACCAACTTTTACTCCTTATTTAATGAATTTTAACCGCAACTTTAGCCATGAAATGCATTCGTTTCACTCTGATTCCTCACCTGTTTCATAATTTATCCAATTAGCCAAAAAACATGACATTCCTCACAAATATTTTCAGAGCAATAGTTAGAGCATAAATAAGCAATAATGGTTTCCACCAACTCATTATCAATCAATTCTATAAAGTCATTCCTCACTGACAGCTATTATCAATAGCGAACATCACGACTACTATTCAAACCAAGCAACGGGCAAGGCAATACGCCTAGTCCTCGTTCCCAGCAAAGTAGCAAGTAAACGTAATACCGGAGTCAATGATGTTTGAGAATATTGGTTGGATTGTTGAAGCAAAACTGAAAGACGGCAAACGCAATGAATTCGAAGCAATCATGAAAGAAATCGTTGCAGAGACACAGAAGGAAGCTGGCACCTTGAACTACCAGTACTACATCTCTGATGACGGCGATGTCATGGTATACGAACGCTTCCAAGACGTTGAATCGGCCCATATCCACGTTAGCAATTGGGACAATTATGCAGAGCGTTGGGTCGCCGCCGCCGAGCCAACACGCATGGTTCACTTAGGTGATTTACCCGATGATTTGCGCTCTCGCCATGCAGCTTTAGCTCCTCTTTGGCTTAAGCCATTTGGCGGATTTGCCCGCTAAGACAAACTTCTTTTAACAAATACTATTACCCTACGGAGATACACCATGTCTTACTACTCTGTTCTAGCTGTTACCCCGACCAACCAAGACTGGGTTGCTGATTACATCGGCCCTGCCAATAAATTAGTGGCGCAATACGGCGGTAAATACCTCGCCCGTACCGACAGCCACCAGCGTTTGGAAGGCGAAGGGGAAGATGCAGCCCTTCGAATTATCATTGAGTGGCCATCAAAACAGGCCTGCTTGGATTTCATGAGCGATCCCGGTTATGTACCGCACCTCAAAGCCCGCACCGAAGGGTCAGTCAGCCACCACTTCCTGATTGAAGGCAAAGACGACTTGGCATAAACCCAAAGAGCCACCATTTCGAAATGGCGGCTCTTTGCTGTCAGATAAAGACTTTCTCTCAGATAAAAACTATGTCTTATGCCGTTTCGACCAATTGCTGCAGGCTGTGATAAATCTCTCCCCCTATAAATTTGGCTTCCTTACCCAGTTCCCTTTCGATACGGATCACTTCATTCCACTTGACCATCCGCTCGCTTCGGGTAAATGATCCTACCTTGAGCTGACCGGCATTGGTTGCCACTGCAAGATGACTAATGAAAGCATCCTCGGTTTCTCCCGATCTGGCCGAGACAACCGGTAGCCAACCGGCTTGTTGCGTCAGTTCAATGGCTGCTAGGGTCTCCGAAACCGTTCCGATCTGGTTTAATTTGATCAGCACGCTATTTGCCAGTTTCTGTTCAATACCTTGCTTGATCCTATCGATATTGGTGGTAAACAAATCATCCCCAATGACCTGGATACGATCCCCCACCAGTGCGGTGAAGCGCTGCCACATTTCGAAGTCGGTATCTGCAAACGGGTCTTCAATCGACAATACCGGATATTTTTCACACCAATCGAGCATCAGCGCCAAGAACTTTTCAGGCGTATAGCTTTTGCCATCGAGCGGTAAATGGTATTTGCCCTCGGAATAGAGGTCGCTGGCAGCTATATCGAGCGAAATCGATACTTCCTCACCGGCTAGATATCCGGCTTTCTCAATCGCCTCCACGACAAACTGAAAAATCTCATCATGGCTATTAAAGGTGGGCCAAAAACCCCCTTCATCGGCAGCACCAGCCAGTAACCCCCTGCTCTTGAGTAAATTCTCTGCCGTCCGGTAGATGTTGTAGGTCACTTCCAGTGTTTCCTGGTAACTTTTAGCGCCATTGACGATTAGTAGGAAATCCTGGATATCCGTGCGCCATTGGGCATGGGCACCGCCCCCTACCAACTGAATCTCAGGCAACGGTAGCAACTTACCTTCACCATCTGGTGTGAGTGACTGGAATATCGGCTTCTGACATAGCTTTGCCCTCGCATCGGCGACAGCCAACGAGACAGACAAAATAGCATTGGCCCCAAGACGGGACTTGTTTGCCGTACCGTCGAGATCGCACATGATCTTGTCGATCACCGCCTGTGAATCAACACTCACCCCCTGCAGAACAGGACCTATCTCTTTTTGCACATTGGCAACGGCATTGAAAACAGACTTACCGAGGTAGCTATGCACGTCGCCATCACGCAGTTCCAATGCCTCGAATTGCCCTGTTGATGCCCCTGACGGCACCATGCCCACTCCCTTTATGCCGTTTTCAAGTTCCACTACCGCCTCAACCGTTGGCTGCCCGCGGGAATCAAATATCTGATACGCATCAACAGACTTTATTTTCATTATGCTGCACTCCTTCCATCAACAGATCCAGTTTGGTTATATTCTTGCCCAGCAGCCGGATAACACGCTCTCGGATATGGCTTTTCTCTTGTGCCGATAAATACTCCACCGGAGATTTTCCATCGATACGGGCCAGCATCATCATCAAGGTCAGCTCAACGATGTTATCCTCGCCAACAACAAGGAACCTCTCTTCACCTATGGCTCTGCGGTATCGGGTATAAAACGCAACGGCCAGATCGAGATAAGCCGCATTGTTGAAATGGCAGTATTTGAGCAGCAAATGATGGAGCAGGAAGGCTACGTCAAAGGAAGGATCGCCATACCAGGCTACCTCACAATCCACGATTTTGATTTCTTCCCCGGACACCAGAATATTTTTCGGGCTGAAGTCCCCGTGTACCAAGCAGTGCTTAGTCGCTGCCACCCGGCTGCACAACGCCGTAATTTGCCCCGCTAATTGCGGATGAATACTCACCATAGACTCGAAATATGGCTCTAGCCGAAGTTGGTGAAAATTCTCATCAGACTTAAACAGTCCCTCTGCAATGGGTTCATGCCAACTGACTTTATGAATGGCCCCCAGAATATCGCCAATTTTCTGCGAGACCACCATCGACGTTTGGCCCCGCATTAAATCCTTCTTCCAATCTTTGAATCGTTCAGGGAAAAACTCCATGGTAAATAGCCTTTCCTCCTCAAATGAATGCAAAATCTTTGGCACATATTGGGGAAACTGGTTACCCACATACTTCAGGTAACGCTGTTCGAATAAATTCCTGCTGGTATCGGCAAACCAGTCTTTTTCAACTTTCAGTTTCTCCAGTGCCCTTTTAGCCACCAGCTTGTTTTTCGGGTCTTCGACAAGATAAATCTCACAGCTAACCCCACCGGTCAGTGGGGTTGCCGTGGCATGTTCTTGTGATACCACCTGGTGTTTTTTCAGGATATCAAGAACCATGCCTTCACCTTAGCGGATGGCCGCAACTGATTGATGACGCAGGTAACCTTCGAAAGTTGCCTTGCTGTTTACCCCACCACCACAACCACTCTGGTTGCAGGCTCCGTAATGCAAACCGTACTCAAACACGTTATGGGCATTGATCCAGCTATTACCCGCAACCAATTCTGCGGCAATCCACTGTGCTTTGTCGCTGTCTTGTGTCCATACACTATTCGACAGGCCATAAGGGTTACGGTTAGCTCTCTCGACGACTTCCTCTTCATCGCTAAATTTCAGTAGGAAGGCCACAGGACCAAAGATTTCTTCCTGCGCCCAAGGGTTATCATCATTGCCAGCCAACAGCGTCGGTTGGATGAAATAGCCTTTATCCAACTCACCTGACATCAAACGTTGACCGCCCGTTACCACCTCAGCGCCATTTGCCTGCGCTTCAGCAATGCACTCCAGTACCTTGGCCATCTGGCGGTGGGTACACATCGGCCCCATCTGGCTGCTAGCTTTGAGGCCATTATCCACCACCACCGCTTCGAGGGTTGCTTTGGCCTTGGCGACAAACTCATCATAGATAGACTCGTGGATATACCAGCGAGAAGCGGTACAGCACACCTGACCGGCATTCAACGAAATAGCACCGCACAGCCCTTCGACCGCTTGGTCAATATCCGCGTCTTGGCAAATAACGGCAGCCCCCTTGCCACCTAGCTCCAATTTAGCCGGAACAAGGTTACGCCCGCACACTTCACCGATATGGCGGCCAACCTCGGTAGAACCGGTAAAGGACATCAGTTTGACCTTAGGATGGCTAGTCAATGCTTCGCCTACAACGCTGCCTTTGCCGGGAATGACATTGACTGTACCGGCTGGGAAACCGGCCTCTTCAACCAATTTAGCGAGATACAAGGTCGAAAGCGGTGTTTCAGAAGCCGGCTTTATCACCACTGTGTTGCCTGCTGCCAAGGCTGGGGCAATCCCCCAAGCACATAAGGTGAGTGGGAAGTTCCACGGGAAAATGAAACCTGCCACGCCATAAGGGCGTTTGATCGTTTTGCTATCTGTAACCGACAGTCCCAAATCCACTTCGTACTCGGCGTCCAGGGCTACCTGGGCAAAATACTCAAAGCACTGAGCGGCAAAGGGCACATCGAACCCTATTGCAGCAGCCACCGGCTTACCGACATCAATACATTCCAAATCAGCCAATACCTGGCTGTCCCTTTCAATTAATTGGGCAAGCTTGCGAAGCTTTTCACTGCGAAACGCTACCTCAGCCTTACGCCACACAGGGAACGCTTCATCAGCGGCCAATACGGCTTGATCCGTTGCTTTTGCATCGGCAAGACAAACATCGGCTACTCTAGTACCTGTTGCAGGGTTTTCTACCGTCAGGGTCTGCTCTGACTGACTCCACTGGCCATTGACATAAAATGGCAGTGTTGCAGGTTCAAGAAATTCAAGGGTTTTAGGGTCTAGCGTTTGGATGGTCATATTTAACACTCCTGTGCTATTTATTATTTGTTTTTAATTCATGAAAAAGTCATTACCTGGCTTGCAGGCCGTCAAAAGAAATATCCAGTGAACGGATATGTTGCTCTATCATTTCGGTTAATTGCGACTCCCCGGTTATTGGCCTGCCGTAACCTTCAGGGGAGAAAAAAGAATTGATACAAACAAAAGAGGCGGTGCTATTTCCGGCTAATTCGAAATACGTCGGTTTATTGAGAAGCTGTGGATTTTCCCTGCTCCATTCATAGCCTTTGCAAGAGCCTCCAATGGCACACTCAAGTCCCAAAGCATAATTACGATCGCAACCTCCATCATAATCCGCCCAAGGCATCATTTCCCGGCCACCGCTATGGATCCAATAGTTCATAAAAGAAGGCGATACCTGATCCTCTAATTGAGCGAGGGGGATCACACTGACATACACTAGGTTGTAATAAGGGTTATAACAGGCACTCCAAAGTAATTGCCGGCTACTTGATACGCCGCTAATAAAATCTGCATGGCCGTTGTAACCTGGCATCAGGGACAAGTCACTTTTACCCCCGGTGCGGGTTGGGATATCACTCAATGACTCGAAACGTGCGCCAAGTTCGAGGCTTGCCGTTGTATCGAATTCCGTCCCTTGCGGACATACCTGATATTGCTGGCAGTTATCGAGCAACCAACATCCCCGCTCGACAAAAGGTGACCCCAAGGTCGTATGCCAGGCCATATTTATCGGTACTGCATCGTCATGATTATTTTCAACCGTCATCACCATATAATGGCTACTATCACCTTGGCGCAGGTAATCTGTTTTTTGGTACTTTAATAGCTCAAACTCCCCGGCCAGATGCCAAACAGCTTTGGCATAGCTCTCACCGCCCGAGTCCACCAATCTTGCTGACGCTAAAGACCAAACATTGTTTGCTGTGTCACCGTGGGTAGGTATGTTGTCAGTACCTGGGCCAAAAGCCGGAGCACAAGGAAAAGTTCCGGCAGCCTGGCGTAGCAGTTCAACTTGCCAATAAGCCCGTTGCTCGGGATCGTCGTTATCCATCCTGCCGGAAAATGGTGCTTTAAAATGCGGCATCCAATGGGCATTAAGCCAATAGTCTCGAGTTTGGCTGCGCATTTTCCGTGAGAACTCCGGAGTCATCCCACCGAAAGCCTGGATAAATAACCGCGTCTCATCATTTTTAAGCCAAACGCCGTCCTGACCTAAATATTGGCCAACTTCTATATACATATTTATCTCCTATTTTGCAGGGGCGTATTTCAGCCCCAGCAATCCAGAGGAACATTCGCTTATTGCGCGATCCCAATCGGTGAGAAAATGATATATAACGCTACAACGCCAACGCATATCACCAAAGAAAAACGCTTGGCATGTTTCCATGGTGTTAATTCAACCACACTGGTTTTCTGGGTTTCAGCCGCTTTTTCTTGTGGGAAGAAATAACCAATCAATATCATCAAGGCCGCCACTGCAACAAACAAGATGCCTGTTAAGTGAAGGAAGTGAATATCCGGCTGGAAGACAAAGCTGGTCAGTGCATAAGCCAACATAAATACCACGATGCCAATATTTGCTGCCATGGCTGGCACCTTACGGGTTACCAAACCCACCACAATAATGGTGAACATCGGCGCCATATAAAAGCTATTGATGGTCTGGAAATATTGGAAGAAACCTTCGGGTGCATAGAAAATGAAAGGAGCAACAAAGATGGCAAATAGCCCAATTACCGCACCGAAACGCTTACCCACCCTGACTAAGTCACGATCATCAGCTTTAGGGTTAATCAATGGCTTATATACATTGAGGGTAAACAATGTAGAGGTACTATGCAGCACACTGTTGAAGGAGCTGAGGATTGCACCAAATAACACGGCAGCAAAGAACCCAACCATAGGTGTTGGCAGTACTTCACGGACCAGCATAGGATAAGCGACTTCACCGTTTGGCAAATCCGGCCCAAACATAGCGTATGCGATGATCCCCGGGATCAATAGGAAGAAAGGCCCAAGCAGTTTTAGCATTCCCGCCCAAAGCACCCCTTTTTGTCCCTCTGCGAGGTTTTGTGCACCCAGCGCACGCTGGATAATCGACTGATTCGTTCCCCAGTAGAAAAGGTTGAGGATCAGCATCCCGGTAAAGAATGTAGAAAACGGAACAGGATCGTCCTTGCCACCAATCGCATTGAGTTTTTCCGGATGTTCCGTCATCAAATGCTGGAACCCGGCAACGACACTGCCATCACCTAACGCAGACAGGCCAAACAAAGGGATAAGCACGACGCCGCCGACCAACAAGCCAATACCATTGAAGGTATCAGAATAGGCTATCGCTTTTAGCCCCCCGAATACGGCATAGGCTGCCCCGACAAGGCCAATCGAGACGACCATAATCCATATTCCACCCCAGTATGAGACATCAAATATACCGGAGATATCAAATATACCGCCCAATGCGACCGAGCCGGTATACAATATTGGCGGAAGCAAATTCAGCACATACCCGAATAAAAACAGGAAAGTACAAAAATACATGGTACTTTTGCCAAATCGCTGTTCAATAAATTCGGGAATGGTTGTCACCCCGCCACTCAAGTATTTCGGCAACAAATAGAGTGCCACGACAACCAGGGTCAATGCCGCACACACTTCCCACGCCATTGGTGTCATATTTGCGGTATAACCCTGGGCGTTCAAACCGACCAATTGTTCAGTAGACAGGTTTGTCAGCATCAGGGATGAAGCAATTAACACCCCGGTTAACCCTCGTCCTGCAAGGAAATAAGAGTTTGCTGATTCTTGTTGTTTCTCTTTTCTTCTGACCTTGTACCAAGACCCTAAAGCCACGGCTCCCGTTACCAAGGCAAATGAGATTGGAATAATCATAATTCGTCCTTTTATCACGTTATTGGAAGCTAAATAGTTTTAAAGGCACTATTTAGCTTGGACCGCATCCTTCCTTAGCGACACTTATTATATTTATTTTGAGTTTTAATTAATTTGCATTTATCTCTTAGCAGTTAAACAACTTGTGATGGATTTACCATTTCAAAATATTTAACGACTTCATTTTTAACTTGCGGCAATATTTCGCTAATAGTGGTTGGTGGATAAGCATCGATGCCGTCTTTTGTTATTTGCTTACCTAGGTTTTGCATATATGCAGTGTGGATTGCCGTCCCTACATTAATTTTGGTGATTCCCAAAGTCATGGAGTGGCGTATATCCTCTTCGGGGATCCCAGTACCACCATGCAGCACCAATGGGGTACTGACAGACTGATGGATTTGCTGCAAACGTTCAAAGTTAATCTCTGGCTTCCCTTGATAGTGGCCGTGGGCTGTACCAATACCCACCGCAATCATATCGACACCGGTTTCTTCTGCCAGACGCTTTACGTCCGCTACGCTTGCAAGGTAATCGTCATCGGTCATTCCCCGGCCACGAATTTTTCCTATTTCCGCTTCAACAACGGCCCCTCTGGCATGGGCATAGTTTACAACCTTGATTGTCCTCTCGATGTTCTCTTCCAATGACAAGGCCGAACCATCAATCATCACCGAATCAAAACCGACATCGACCGCCTGCATGCACATTTCAACATCATCACAATGGTCAAGGTGGAGGTAGATCGGCACTGAGTATCGTGCTTTCATCCTATCGACAATCGCTTGGATAAGATCAAGCCCCAACACCTCCACTACCTTGGTGTAAGCCATCAACATAACCGGTTGGTTTCTCTCTTGTGCTGCCTGGCAAATCGCTTGAACGTCCCACACATCATTGAAGTTAAAACCGATCAGGCAATCGCCGGTTTGATGATATTGTGCCAGCAACTCAGATAGCGTCTTCATAAACTTTCCTTGTGATATCAATTTGCTCGAAACTTTTAATCGCGCCGCTCGAACCGTATTGCTGTACGACCCTCGCCCCCGCGTGGTTGGCAACCTCTACAGCCTGTTCAAGTTGGTACCCCCTCGAGATGGCCGCTAGAAAGCCACTGACAAAACCATCTCCGGCCCCTGTGGTATCAACGACTTTTGCAACTCGCTCTCCTTTTACCCAGTAAGCCGATTTGCCGTCATTGACATAAGCACCTTTGGCACCGGCTTTGATCACCACATTTTCAACACCCCGCTCGATAAAGAAGGCCGCGCATTCCTCTATTGTCTGATAGCCAGTAATCTGCAGCGCTTCGTTAAGCGTCGGCAAGAAGTAAGTCAGTGATGGCAAAACCGGCGCTATTTTAGTTAACCATTGCTCATCAGCATTCCAGCCGACATCCAATGAGGTTATTTTTCCTTGCTGTTTCGCGGTATAAAACAGCTCATTCAAGCCGCTGTTTTCCAAGGCAGGGAGTAGATAGAACCCGCTGACATGCAACATGTCGTGGCCCAGTAAGTTACCAATATCAATATCGGCCATGGTCATTTCGTCAATGGCACCACCGTTATAGATAAACACCCGTTCGCCGTCCTGTTTGACCAAAGCAACCGCCGTTGCGGTTTGGTGCCGCTTGGAAACCTTGACGGCACTTTCAATCCCCTTGGCCTGATAAACCTCCTGCAGATAACGGCCAAACATGTCGTCACCCAGCATAGAATGCAGGCTGACCGGAGTACGCGTTGCAGCCAAGTTGAGCGCAACATTTGCCGCGTCACCTCCCGGCTTGACCTGTACGTTGTCTACCAGAGTGACATCCGTTGAAAAACTAAATCCATCTAATGGCCCCACAATGACATCTGCGACCGCCATCCCTAAGCACGCAATACTTTTCATCGTTAGCCTCCAAAGCCGCAGCTCTCCCCAGCGTTAGCAACGTCTATCGATTCCGCCCCGATCCAGTAATTGAGTACTTGGAGATCCCTCAAGAAGTGCCCACGACCGACAATCCAATGGTGATCCAAGCCTTGGTCCATAATAGTGCCGACTATTTGCGCCGCCGTGTAACCGGAAGGGATCACCTCACCGTATGTGCCACGGAATTTCATATCAGAAGGGACAATTTCACCTTCGAAAGCCAGTACAGTATCAATAGAAGGCGCTTGGTATTTGGCGATAGTGACGGGACCCGGCTTGACCAGGAACTCAAACAACAACCCCCAGGCCGTATCTTCGTCGTAGTTTTCCAAAATACCGTGCTTGCGGCATTCATAGCCGGTCGCTAGATTTCTCAAGCAAGTTGCTGCCGAACCGTTGTGCCAGACCCCCAACCGCTCTCCATCTCCCGATAGGTAAGAGATATCGGAAAGCATTGGGATAGTGCCCGGCCCCGCTCCATCAGACATTAACTCTTTAAACAGCAGCATAGTAATCATGGCCCCGGTATCGGCCTCATCGGCCACCACTATGCCTTGGTCGTTCATCAGTGCCATCGCACCATCGCCAGCGATCTGGAAGTGATCAAACAACTCTGGCCAGTTTTTGAAACTCACCGCAACGTAGTCGCCTTCGCGAGCAACCACCATTAGGGCCAGTGACAAGCGGATTGTGTCCTCGATTTGATTGTCAGGAACGTTATTGAACTTACAGCTAACGTCAGAGAGGATCTGCCGTTTGATTTCGGCAACATCTTCGCTGCGAAACTCTGCCATACGCGCCGTGATATCGACCAGGTTGACTCGGTCAAAACCCAGCTCCAGTTTCTTCAAAATGGCAATTTCATTGATCTCGCAATCATAGAAACCCGGTACCCGACTCGCACCAGCAATCAGTGCTTTCTTGCCGCGTAGGTATCCCAGCACCCGGCAAACACGCGTGAAAGCCTGTATCTCCTCCTTAACCCGAGGGTCTTCCGGAGAGCAGAACTGCCACTGGTATTTCACTCCCAATGAATTGAGGATACCCAGTACAAAGTTTTGCGAACATAAGCGGTTTGCTTGGAGATTGAGGCCATTCCCCATTGGTTCTGGCATCGCCAGGCTGAATATAGGGGTCTGATGTTTGGCAAGCCATGTACCTAGCTGTGATGCCACCTCACCGGTGGTATACGCTGAGTGACACACAATCACCCCATCCAACCCTTGATGTGCCGCATCGTCTAAAAATGCTTTGAGCTGGTTATGATCCTGAAATGGCTCATCGGCAACAATAAGATCATAGTGATCTTGTGGCAGCATCTCGCGCACCAACTCCGAAACCTGCAAGGTGGTTTCCTTGGCCAGTTGCCAATTGAAGTGAATTTCAATCGCAACCGAAACAAACGCGATCCGAGACCGGCTACGGGCTTTTTGTTGAGGAATCAGGGTTGAGATAAAATCAGCTGCAACGCCATCCAGAGTGATATCTTTGTTTTCCATGGTGCATCTCCAACATCCGCTTTGATTATCATCATAGGGCTGGAGACCAGGAGAATCTGCGCAAAAATTTGCCGAAAATAGCCAAAAATTAGCAATCGGAAGAACCGTGAAATGGATCACTACCGTTCAAAAAACGCACCATTTACAATTCAGACAACAAGCAATGGATTGGTTGGGAGGGAGTTTGAAGGCTACCGCTGAAAACGTTGATCGTATGGATCGCTCATTTACTGCTTATGAATTTCAGTCCAAGGAGTTTGAGCACCCCTATCATTTCCATCATGAAACGGAGTTGGTCTTCATCACCAAAGGTCACGGTCACGTCCTTGTCGGCAATACCGCAAGCTACTTTGAGACCGGCGATATCTTTTTTATTGGCTCAGACATTCCCCACCGTTTTCATTGCGAAGCAGAACAAAAACACAGCCCGCTTGACTCTTATATCCTGCAATTCAACCCATGCTGTTTTGGCTCACTGTTTACCAATACCCCCGAACTTACACGGATAGCACGTATGATCAGCCATTCCAAACATGGTTTGGTCATAAGAAAAGCGCCAAAGCAGTTGTTCCAGCAAATGAAATCATTAATTGAATCCTCGGGCGTCAATTCCATTATCAAGTTTCTCCAGTTGCTCGCCGAAGTAGATAAAAGTACCCAACTTGAATTTATCTCTGCCCAACCCAACTCGGAAGTCGAGGTTCTTGCCACAACCAAGATCCATGCCTCGATTGAGTGGATCAATGAAAACTACCACCGCGATATCAACCTCGAAGACATCGCCCTTAGAACCAGCATGAACAAGAATGCCTTCTGCCGGGCCTTCAAGAGCCAAACAGGCAATTCACCAATGAACTATATCAACAATGTCAGGGTTGAAGCCGCCTCTACCCTGCTGCTTGAGGGCAAACAAGGCATTGCAGATATCGGCTTTACGGTGGGGTTTCCCACCGTCTCCAGCTTCAACCGAAACTTCAAGCAGTTAAAAGGCGTATCACCGGGTATGTACCGGAAAATGACGTCAGTATTCACCGATAGCTAGGGTTAACTATGGCAGGGTATGCATCATCCGGTCCCAGCGGTTGTGCAGCGAGACCAACCAACGTGGTGGTGCTTTGCCGGTTCCTGCGGGTTTGAGTTTGTCATGGGCCAAGGTGACGTTGGCCAGCATGATCTCTTGTTCGGGTTCAACGTCTACCATCAATACATGGCGACCAGATTGCAGCACCTGCTTGAAGCGACGGAACTGGTAATGAAGCTCCTGGAATCCAAACAGGCCCCCTTCCCAAGTGATAAAGCCCATCATAATGATTGCCAGCATGACAAAGGGCAGCCAACCTACCGTATCCACCACGCCAGTGGCATAAGCAAAGAACAAAACAAGTGCAGCGACAACTACGCCAATCACAGCACCTATTTCGGTGGAGTGGATAACGTCATTGCGCATAAAGGATTTCACCGGATGGAGATGTTGATGGCTGGCAACCTCGGCATCATTGTCGGTGAGCACGTGGATTTGCGACGGGCCAAGCCCACTGAGTTCCAACTCGTATTCCACCAGCTCTAGGTCGTCTAAGTCATCGCTAATGTAAAAAACCCTAAGCATAAGGGCCTCCTGACATTTCGATTTGACGGGTTTATCATTAAATTTTAAACCATCTTTCACATTCGTGAGGGGTTTAACAGCTATGCCCCATTGCCCATCAAACGTAAACAGCCCGACGCAAGCATCGGGCTGTTTCACATTTATAGAAGGTAATTATAATGCAGAGAGGAAACGGTCAATTTTCTCTTTGTGGGCCGCTTCAAC
The DNA here is from genome assembly GCF_014349205.1 of Photobacterium sp. BZF1. NCBI lineage: Bacteria > Pseudomonadati > Pseudomonadota > Gammaproteobacteria > Vibrionales > Vibrionaceae > Photobacterium > Photobacterium sp. BZF1. The sequence goes on along the minus strand of NZ_JACSOF010000008.1, from coordinate 42,575 downwards.
CTCTGGGGTCGGAATGGTCATGTCCTTATGGGTGAAGTACACCAACAGCGCCATTTGTGCGGTTAGGCGGTTCTCTGCCTCATCGAAAATCAACGAATTATCCGCTTCCATTACACCACGGGTACATTCACGCTGATCATTAGCTGGCAGACAGTGCATGAACATGGCATTTGTTCCCGCTTTCGCCATCATCTCTTCTGTCACCACATATTCAGGGATAAAGGTCGATAAGCGGATCTCTTTCTCTTCCTCTTGGCCAAACCAGTAGAAACTATCTGCAACGATGATATCGCAACCCGCCACTTCGTCGGTATTATCGGTGATAACCAGTTTACCACCTGACGTTTCACAATTACCCAGCGCAATATCGACCCACTTCTGTGGCGCTTTGAAGCGCTCTGGGCAGATATGCTTGAAGGTCATGCCAAACTTGGTACAGGCAAACATCAGTGAGGACGCTACGTTCGTTGCATCACCTACGAAAGCAACGGTCAAATCGCTCAACGCTTTACCTTCAGGTAGGTGTTCTTTCATGGTGAACAAATCAGCCATGATCTGGGTTGGGTGCAGCCAATCACACAAACCGTTGATAACAGGTACACTGGCGTTTTTCGCAAGGCCTGCCACTGTGTCATGCTCATCTACACGAGCCATAATCACATCAACCATGCGTGACAGAACGCGACCGGTATCTTCAAGCGACTCTTTGGCACCAAGATGGATATCCTTCGGTGACAAGAACAGTGCATGCCCCCCTAAAATAGTCGCGGCAGTTTCGAAAGACACTCGGGTACGGGTAGAGGGCTGTTCGAAAATCATCGCTACCGACTTGCCTTTGAATAGCTGTGGAACCGCATTGTCTCGGCGAGCCTGCTTTAGCATCGCCATCAACTCTAAAATTTCTTCAAGTTCTTGCTTGGTAAAATCCTGAGTCTTCAGAAAATGGCGCAGGTTTGGTTTATTTAGTTCGGTTGCACTAGAAGATGGAAGTCTCATTTTCGTATCCTTTTTACCAGAGTTAATTTATTCATCGAGCAATCACGTTTGGTGTATTGCTTGGTTGAAATCAGTATCCGGAAAAAGAACAATTAATTCTAAAATTAGAATCACTAATCGGTATTGTTATATCCACTTGAATAATCACATTGACGCAAGTCACACTGATTAAAACAAACAGCAGCCATTTTTCGATATTCATTTCTAATAATATATTCAGGCAACAAAAAGCCTGCTATTGCAATGGCAACAGCAGGCTTATAAATAAAAAGCTACGGTGAAATCATCGATAGAAATAATTAGTTGAGAGTAACAGCCCTCGGAAGTTGCTTAGGCAAATATGTTCCCAAATAGGCTTCGGTGATCACTATCGCTTCCCTCGCCATTTCGGGGGCAATATCGCCATTTTCCCGATAATTCATCGAGTAGACTTTATCGGCCACCTGCAACGCGATGGCAAAAATATTAACATCACTTGGCAACTCAGGCAGGGTAAAATACTGCCGGTAAATATCCTCTACCTTCTTGCCCAGAACCAAATCATTTTGTGCATCGGCCTGGCGGACGGAGGAGTAAGTATGTTGCCCTAATAACGTGTGCTGCGCCAATGGCGCCAGACGGTAATAGTCAACGAAACTCTGCTCAATCATCCGATTAATGTCAGACCAATGGTGGACTTTTTCTGCCACCACAGCATCATCTAATACTTGCTCAAAGTCATCAAATACCGAGTTCATTAACTCGCAAATCAAGGCTTCAATATTCGGGTAATGATGATAGACCGTTGAGGCAGCAATCGCAGCCTCCTTGGCAACATCATAGATAGATATTGCGCTCACCTCCCGCTGTGATGCCAAACGAATTGCCGCTGAATGGATCCTCTCAAGTCTCTTCTCTGTCGACTCTTTTCGCATTGAGTTACCTATCCGTGTATATGTGTTCCAGAACGGTTTGCCATGATCTCTGCCGCTTTATGAAGCGAGCCTATATGCCCGATCCCCGCACCTTTTGTATAGGCCGCAAAGTCACAGCAGGCTTCAACCTTCGGCGCCATAGAGCCTGCAGCAAAGGTGTATTGCCCCAGTTGCTCAACCGTTACATCATAGAGTGGCTGCTCTGTTGGCTTACCCCAATCGACACAGACATAATCACCGTCGGTGAGGATAAGCAGGTGCTGTGCATTCAACTGCTTGGCCAATGTCGCCGCTGAAAAATCCTTGTCTATCACAGCCTCAACCCCGGTCATTTCACCCTCTTTCTCAACCACCGGGCAGCCGCCACCACCGCAACATATTACTGTATGACCAGCATCGAGTAATGTGCGTATACTATCAATTTCAATAATTCCCTGCGGGAATGGTGAAGGAACAACCCGACGCCAGTAATCGCCATCCGGTTTTATATTCCAGCCATATTGTGCCGACTTGGCTTGTGCCGTTTCTTTGTCGTAAACCGGCCCAATAAATTTATTTGGCGCATTAAAAGCAGGATCGGCTTGGTCAACCGCTATTTGTGTCACGACCGTGCTGACATGCCCCGTTTTCATATATTTCTTCAGGCTCCTAGCCATCATATATCCGATCATCCCTTGGGTTTCTGCGCCCAAGACATCAAGTGGATAAGGTGGTGCATCGGTATAAGCTAAATTTTGTAGAGCAAGCAAGCCAACCTGGGGGCCATTTCCATGTACCACAACCACACGGTAATTTTCGCTTAATTCTGCCAACGCCTTAGATGCGATATCAATATTATTAGCCTGATTTTCGTAACTCATTAATTCGCCACGTTGTAATAGTGCATTACCACCAACAGCGACCACAATAATTGGTTTATCCTGTGCCATACTACCAACCTGTCTTATTTATCATTGAGAACCTACCATTCAATTTATCGCTAATAATAATTAGCATTATTTGACCAGAATCAATTTTCTCATCCTAGTCACATTCAGCCGCTTTATTTATGGTAAGAGTCACGCCTTTGGCAGTCATATATTAACGATATCCGATAAGTGATTCTAATAACGAATATCTGCCCGCGGTAGGCATAAGATTATTTCCGTAAATTAAAGAATTGGACATCAAGCATAAATAACGTGTAACAATCACGGAGATATAATTATGGAAACACAAACCTCAGGCGGAAAGATGGGAGTAGGCAGTCTCGCCCTCTTTAGCCTATGTGCTGTTATTGTCGTTGATACCTTGACGGCCTCTGCATCCATTGGCGTCAGTGCTATCGGGTGGTGGCTGGTTACCCTCATTGTTTTTGTTATCCCTTACGGATTAATCACTTCTGAACTGGGCACCACCTACCCTGGCGACGGTGGAATTTATGACTGGGTCAAGAAAGCGTTCGGCTACAAATGGGCTGTCCGGACAACCTGGTTCTACTGGATTAACGTCGGCCTGTGGATGCCTGCGGTCTATATCATGTTTGCCGGCATGTTCGCCGAACTGTTCTTCCCTGGCCTTTCATTGATGTGGCAAATCGCCATATGTATTGCCCTTACTTGGCTCACCATCTGGATCTGCAATGTTTCCGTTGATGTCGGCGTATGGGTAACCAACATCGGGGCAATCCTTAAAGTCACTGTCATCGCGGTATTGGGTTTTGGTGGTTTCTTCTACGCTGCCAAGCATGGTGTTGCCAATGAATTTACCATTTCCGCCATGATGCCAAGCCTAGATACCGGTGTGGCTTTCCTTCCAGCCTTGGTGTTCAACCTAATGGGGTTTGAACTGGTCGCGACCATGACCAAAGAGATGAAAGACGTCCGGGACATGCCAAAGTCTATCTTCCTTGCCGCCGCTATCACAGCATTCCTGTATGTCTTTGGCACGGTTGGCATCTTGATGGCACTGCCGGTACAGGATATCGGTTTGGTTGCGGGTATTGTCGACACGTTACGCAAACTGTTCGGAACCGGCGCATTTGGCACCATGATGGTTTACTTAATCGGTACCATGGCACTGCTTACCTTTATCGGCAACATGGTGACATGGACGATGGGGGCTAGCCGAGCAGCAGCCGAAGCCGCTAACGAAGGCGAGCTACCTGAAGCGGTCGCTAAAATGTCAGAAAAACACGATACCCCGGTCGGTGCCAACAACATTACCGGTATCCTATCAACTGTGGTGATTCTGGCCTACGCCCTCTTTGCCCAAACCAGTGACGATTTGTTCTGGTCTGTGTTTGCCTTCTCCAGCTGTATTTTCCTTCTACCTTACCTGTTTATGTTCCCGTCATACCTGAAGCTGCGTATCAGTGACCCAGAGACAGAGCGTCCTTTCCGTGTTCCTGGCGGCCTAGGCGTGCAGTGGGTACTGAGCATCATCTGCTTCGTAGTAATTGCCCAGGCAGTGATCCTGTTTATCTTCCCGGAACTTATCGATATGACCGTCAACTGGACATACAGTGCACCGGTACTTATCGGGGTCATTCTGACAGTGGGTATCGGTGAATACCTATTGAAACTCGCGGTTGCCAAGAAAAATGCAGAACACACAGAGCAGCCTAACCAACACCCTTCTCATAGCCATTAATATAGGATGTCTAGCCATGAGCAAACGAATTGATTCAACACCAAGACAAGACGGCTTCAGAATGCCGGGCGAACATGAACCTCAAGCCGCAGTATGGATGGCATGGCCTGAGCGCACCGATAACTGGCGCTTCGGGGGTAAGCCGGCGCAGACAACCTTTGTCAAAGTTGCAGAAGCTATCTCCCAGTCAACCCCGGTCAATATGGTAGTCAGTGCCCAGCAATTTGAAAATGCCCGCCAGATGCTGCCAGACCACGTCCGCTTGGTCGAAATGAGCACCGACGATTCATGGATGCGCGATATCGGCCCATCTTATGTGGTTGACAAGGAAGGTCATAGGCGCGGCGTCGATTGGCACTTCAACGCCTGGGGCGGATTGGTCGATGGTTTGTACTTCCCTTGGGATAAAGACGATGCAGTCGCACAAAAGGTGTGTGAATTCCATGGTGATGCCAGCTACCGTGCGCCTATCGTCCTCGAAGGCGGCTCCATCCACGTCGATGGCGAAGGAACCCTTTATACCACCGAAGAGTGCTTACTCCACCCAAGCCGTAACCCAGACTTGTCCAAAGAAGAGATCGAGCAGGTCCTTTACGACTACCTTTCCGTGGAAAAAGTCGTTTGGATCCCAAGTGGTTTATACAATGACGAAACTAACGGTCATGTCGATAACCTGATTCATGTTGTTCGCCCAGGTGAAGTGGTGCTGACTTGGTGTGAGGATAAGAATGACCCGCAGTATGATATCTCACGCCAGGCATTAGATGTGCTTGAAACCCAAACAGATGCGAAGGGGCGGCAAATCAAAGTCCATAAACTGCCAATGCCGGGGCCTTTGTTTATCTCGGAAAATGAAGCCAGCGGGGTTGACGTGTCTGATGGGATGGAACGTACTCCGGGTGAGCGTTTGGCTGGCTCGTACGCCAACTACCTCGTTACCAATGATCAGATTGTCTATCCATTGCTTGATGACAACCTAGATGCCGAGGTAGAGGACTTACTCAACGACCTCTACCCTGGCTACAAAGTCACTGGCGTCGATGCAAGGGAGATTCTTTTGGGCGGGGGTAACATCCACTGTATTACCCAGCAGGTGCCTTGTGTTTAACCCCATGAGTTAGGCTAAAAGGCAACGGCTAATCCAGCAATTAAAGCAAAACATGAAGCCGCAGAATCGAGCGGCTTCACAGCTTAAGCTCCCATTTCCTTTAAAAAGACCTTCACTACAGCCTGTTAAGTTATATATCAGTTGATATAACGATAAACATCCAGGCCAGTGGTATCGATATCCGTTTCTGCACCGCTGATAATGTCGGCCAGCAATTTGCCCGAGCCGCATGCCATGGTCCAGCCCAATGTGCCGTGGCCCGAGTTGGTATACAGGTTTTTAATCGGTGTTTTGCCAATTACCGGCGTGCCATCTGGTGTCATTGGCCTTAGCCCAGTCCAGTACTCCGCCTTTTCTATCTCGCCACCTTGCGGGAACAAGTCCTGAATCACCATGGCAATGGTTGCCTTGCGCTTTTCTGCCAAGTTCAAATCAAACCCTGCTAACTCAGCTGTACCGGCAACCCGGATCCTGTCATCAAACCGAGTCATCGCGACCTTGTAGGTCTCATCCATCACGGTAGAAATAGGTGCAGCCTCACCATTTTTTACCGGCATGGTCAGTGAGTACCCCTTAACTGGGTAGACGGGGACAACAATGCCAGCCTGGGATAACACCTGCGGTGAATAGCTTCCCATCGCCACCACGAAGGCATCCGCTTTGAACTCGCCATTGCTGGTATGCACCGAGCTAATCCGGTTTTCCTCAACTTCCAGTCTGGTTATCTCGGTATCAAACCTAAAGTTCACACCAGCTTGCTTGGCTAGCTCTGTCAATTGCTGACAGAACAGGTAACAATCGCCCGTTTCATCATCAGGCAAGCGCAAACCACCCACCAGCTTGTCTTTTACCGCAGCCAAGGCAGGCTCGGCAGCGATGCACCCTGCCACATCCAACTCCTGATAACGGGTGCCACTTTCGGCCAGCAACTCAATATCTTTTGCCACCGCTTCTAACTGCTTGTCGGTGCGGAACACTTGTAAAGTACCCTGCTGGCGACCCTCATAATTCAAATCAAAGTCGTTGCGCAGCTGCTTTAAGCACTCGCGGCTATAATTGGCGACTCTCAGCATTCGGGACTTATTGATTTGATATCGGGCCGTATTACAGTTCGCCAACATTTTGCTGGCCCAGAGATATAACTCAGGCGAGACCGAAGGCTTGATCTTCAATGGAGCGTGTTCTTGCAATAACCATTTCATGGCTTTGACCGGAATGCCTGGTGCAGCCCAAGGTGATGAATAGCCGTATGAGATTTGCCCAGCATTGGCGAAACTGGTTTCCTCGGCACTGCGCGGCTGACGGTCAATGACCGTCACATCATGCCCGGCTTGGCGCAGATACCAAGCAGAGGTCAGCCCAACCACACCGCTGCCCAAAACAATAACTTCCATCTGAATCCTCAAAACTAAACTAAAGCAAATCATCCAGCCAATCTGGATGAAGCACGCATTATTGTGCGAGCAAGAATCCTCCATTTACATTCTGCTAACAATCGATATTATTTAAGGGCTGTGTTTAGAAATACTAAACACAATCAAATGACGTCATTTCGAGGATTAATGTGAGAACAAGTACATTCGCCGGCCTCGCCACTTTTGCCGTTGTGGCTAAACACCAAAGCCTGACCAAGGCAGCACAGGAATTGCACCTAACAACTGGTGCGCTCAGCCAGCAAATCAAACAACTAGAGAACCGATTGGATATCACCTTGTTCCACCGCCATTCTCGCGGACTCACCTTGACTGACAGTGGCAAGCAGTTGTTTGATGTGGTGGATCTTAGTATTGGGCAAATCAAGCAAGTATTAGCTGAATTAAAGGCCCCGCTAACCAGTACGGAAATACGGCTTAAACTCACACCGTCTTTTGCCTTCAAATGGTTGGTGCCTAAGCTCCATGACTTTAACCGCCAGTACCCAGAACTCAAGGTACAAACCTTTGCCGATGGTGCACTCGTTGATCACCGGTGTGATGATGTGGATTTGGTGATTGATTACTGCCAGTTCGACACTGATACCAATGGCGGCGAATTATTACTTGAGGAACACCTCGTCCCAGTAATGAGCCCGGCATATTACAACAGTTTCAATTGGCAATCTGAAAGCATATGGCAAGAGATCACTTTGCTACACGATGCAATGCCATGGCAGGGAGCGCAAAAAGATCAGGAATGGCTTAGCTGGTTTGATTCGATGAAGCTAGAGTTGGCTCAGTTACCGCAAGGACACTATTTCAATCGAACCGATATGGCGATGGCAGCAGCAGAAGCGGGGCTCGGTGTAGCCCTTGCTCGCCAAGCCTTGCTGGGCAGCGAAGTTGAACAAAACCGATTAGTCACCCCCTATCCCGCCATTAAGGCCGAGGCCGGATATTTCCTATATCGTCAGCACAATAACCCTGCTGTTGAATGCTTCTGTCAGTGGTTAAGCCAAACCATCACACAGCAACGAAACCGATAACACAACCACCGATAACGCAACCACCTGTAACACAACTAATAGAAAATTGCGGGTAAAAAAAAGCCACCGCCATCAACTCATTTTTTAGAGTTGCTGACGGTGGCTTTAATCGGTTAGACCGCGATTGAATTACGCGATACTAGGTAACTCGCGTACTTACACTGAGAATGCTGAGAAAAGCACGCCCAGGGAACCAATGATGAATACGGCCATAACCGCTTTGCTCGCCATCGGGCCATTGTTCTCTGCCGCTTTACCAAACAGGCCAAATACCAGTGGGTGAACAAGGAATGGCGTAGCAAAGATGAAGGTGATCATACTCGCCGCTTCCGCACCGAACATACCGCCCTGGGTTGCTGCGAACAGACCGAAGTGAGATAGGCCAGACGCTGCTGCCATAGAGGCGTTTTCGATTGGCATACCGGCAAAGTGCAGGATGGTGAAACTACCGAATACTGCGGTAATCTGCCAGCCGAATGAAAATTGCATCAAGCCTTTGATTTCCATCTCATCGTTGCCATTAGCTTTACGCAGGTTCTTGGTTGCTAGATAAACACAGCCCAGACCGACTAGAACAAGAGGAACAACCCACTGCACTAGAAGTACGCCGCTTTCCGCACTTGCAGCCAAGATGGTGAATACGAAGATATGGCCAAGGAAAGGTACGTTAATCATGATCGGAGCACGACCTGCAGCCGTTGCACCAAGGTCACCTGCTGTACATGCGCCTGTCAGACCTGAGTGAGACAGACCGCCCGCCATACCCGGTGCCAAGTTACGCACATGGTTTGCATTTGCCAGGAAGATTAGGATAGCAAGACCACCGAACATCCAGAACATCTGACCGGCAAAGCCGTATACGATTACGCTCTGTAGACCTGGGATGCTGAACGCTTCCATCATGTGAGAACCACCCACCAAGAAGCTACCTGTTAGTACGACAGGGATACCGGCAAAAAGGAGCGCGTTCATTGTTGGACCCAACTTCCACTTAGGCATTGCCATGCCTAGGCCAGAAGAAAGCACCATCGCGAAGAAGATTTGCGGTAGGCCGATAAAGCCTGATACCAACTGGGAAATACGAAGCGAAATGATCAAAACAGCAATAATAGCGATGACTTCAACCACACCACGCACAAGGTAGTTACGCTTGTTGGCAATTTTCGCCTTGCTATCGATAAGGATCAGGGAGATTGTCATGCCTACATACGCTAGCGCCATGTAAGACTCACCTAGAGGGTGAGAACCACTGCGACCTGAAATCAGCGCAGAGACCATCTCGATGCTCATCAGTAGCACGAATGCACGGATCACATACACCAACTGGGTGCTTGTGGTACCGACGAAGACTTCATGTTTACCCGGTTCAACCAAGCTTTCCACACTGCCCAGTTGTTTCATCAACAAACGACGGATTTCCTGTCCACCGACGAAGAATGATGCAATAAGCGCAATGACCGTAGTCTGGCCCAACAACACAATAACCGGGAAATCACCCAAGCCAGGTTGAGCAAGCCCACTTTCTACAAATAGCGTACCCATTAGCAGACCGAAAACAACGATCATCAATACTGCTGAATACTTAGTGCCCGCAACAACGGTACGAGCGAGTAAAACCATGATAACGACAGCAACCATGGAGAAAAACAAGTGATTGAAAGCCACTAGATAGGATAAGTTTTCCATCAAAACTCCAAATAAAACCGCCTCAAAAAAAGCGGTAATTAAACTTATTTACCAGTAAGCATCCTTGCTTGCTCATTAAACTTTGAACTTAAAAAAGAGCTCAAAAAAAAAGGCGCCGAACTGACGTCCGGTGCCTCGCTATATTGTCTATTAACTAGGGTGTTTATCACTATTTCAAAAGTGTTACAGTGCAATTCAATCGTTACTATTTCTGTCAAAGTGAGCAGGCCACCCCCATATGAAACTACAACCTGTTTAATCCTGTTCTTATTTGGAAAAAAACTCTTTATTTTTAATACTTAATCGAAGATCAGCGCGGCCATCAGGCCCACCTTTCAAAATTTCAGAATTTAATGTGCCTCATGCCCAATCAGAAACACCCTACGATGTACTAATCAATTTAACATTTGGAAATATTTATAAGCCCAAGTTACTTGAGTAAATCCGTACTATCGAGGTCGAAGCGGTTTTCCTGTTCAACCTCCAGTGCCAACCATCGGGCAAAAGCCTGGAATTTAGGCCGCTTTTGCATCCCTTCCGGGCATACCAAGTCATAGCCCAAACCGTTATTTATCGACTCAAATGGAGCAACAAGCTCACCGGATTGTAAATAAGGCAAAACAAAACGAAGACGGCCCATCGCGACACCGAGCGACTGCCTTGCCGCCATGATGTCATGCTCGTAAAGGTTAAAAGTACATGTTCGGCGGTAACAATTGATATCCAGATCCATCTTTTCCAACCAGCGAGACCAAATTTGTGAGCGGTCACCATGGATAAACGTCACGTCCTCCAATCGGTTCATTTTTCCCTCTTCGAGTTCAAACTCCTGCGCATAGTCAGGGGAACACACAGGGATACGGCGCTCGTCAAACAAACGGGAGCTGTAACAATCTGGATAGTGGCCGCTACTATAGAAAATTGCGGCATCCAAGGGTTCATATTGAAAATCTGGCCGGTAACCTTTTACCTTCACCCGCAAATTTAACTGCGGATACAGTTCACGAAACTTACCAAGGCGTGGCATCAACCAACTACTGGCAAAGGCCGGGGAAGTTCCGATATATAACTCGCCACTCAACTCATTGCTGATAATATCCTCAAGTTCATTGAAGATACTTTCGAATGACTGGTTCAAGGTCAAAAGCAGCCTTTCCCCTTCCGGCGTCAATTCCATTCGGCGGGTCAACCGGACGAACAGCGGAAAGCCCAGCTGCTTTTCGAGGTTTTTAATCCTATGGCTTACCGCACCTTGGGTGAGATTAAGCTCCTGCGCAGCTTTGGTGAAACTGAGGTATTTGGCCACCACGCTGAATGAATGCATATTGGCCAGCAGTTGTTGTTTACGCTCCACTATCCCTTCCAGTCATTAAGCTGCCTAAATCGGCATGTATTAAAATATTTAATACATTCTACTGCACTTTTCGTTTGTCCGTCTCCCTGAAATTACCGATGATGAGCGCCATTAAATTCACAGTTCATTTCTGGCAAGTGGATTGCCGGGCGCGCTTGCGCTGCCTGAAAAAGTTTCTTCATCTCACAAAATAACAAGGTAAATCATGAACATACTTGGATATCTACAAAAGGTCGGCAAGGCCCTTATGGTACCCGTAGCGACCCTACCTGCTGCGGCTATCCTAATGGGGATTGGATACTGGATGGACCCCGTCGGTTGGGGTTCGGAAAGTGTCGCGGCAGCCTTACTCATTAAATCAGGTGCTGCCATCATTGATAATATGGCGGTGTTGTTTGCAATCGGTGTCGCCTTTGGCTTAAGCCGGGATAAAAGCGGCTCTGCCGCGCTGTCCGGTTATGTTTGCTTTATGGTACTGACCACACTGCTTTCCCCTGCGGTGGTTGCCCAGCTCAAACACATTCCAGCCGATGCGGTACCTGCGGCTTTCTCAAAGATTGCCAACCAGTTTGTCGGTATCCTTGTCGGTATTGTCTCGGCTGAAATCTACAACCGCTTCCACGAGGTCGAATTGCCTAAAGCACTGGCTTTCTTCAGCGGCAAGCGTTTGGTTCCAATCCTGACATCAATCGCCGGTATCGCAATGGCCTGTATCCTGCTGGTTGTCTGGCCGGTCATTTATGATGCATTGATTGCATTCGGAACCCAACTTCAGTCTATGGGTGCTGTGGGTGCAGGCCTGTTCGGCTTCTTCAACCGTTTGATGTTGACCATCGGTATGCACCACGCTTTATATCCAGTGTTCTGGTTTGACGTTGTCGGCATCAACGACATTCCGAACTTCCTTGGCGGTGCGCAATCTATCGCCAACGGTACTGCAGTCGTCGGCCAGACCGGTATGTACCAGGCAGGCTTCTTCCCTATCATGATGTTCGGCCTACCGGGTGCAGCTTTGGCTATCTACCAATGCGCAGACAAGAAAAGCAAAGACAAAGTCTTCTCTATCATGCTGGCAGCGGCAATGGCGTCTTTCTTTACCGGTATCACTGAACCACTTGAATTCAGCTTCATGTTCGTTGCCCCTGTGCTTTACCTGATCCACGCCGTACTGACAGGTATTTCACTCTACATCGCCGCGACAATGGAATGGATGGCAGGTTTCGGCTTTTCGGCAGGCTTGGTTGACCTCGTACTTTCGAGCCAGAACCCATTAGCAACCAAATGGTACATGCTAATTGTACAAGGTCTTGTGTTCTTCGGCCTTTACTACGGCATCTTCCGAGTGACTATTACCAAGTTCAACCTAATGACACCGGGACGCGGCGAAGATGAGCAATCAGGCGTCAACAAGGAAGACATGGGCGAGTTGGCCAATGCTTATATTGCGGCAATCGGCGGTAAGGATAATATCCTTGAAGTTGATAACTGTATCACCCGCCTACGCTTGACGGTAAAAGACTCTTCCATTGCGGATAAAGAGGCGATGAAAGCACTCGGCGCTGCCGGTGTGGTAACCATCGGTTCTGGTGGCCTGCAGGTTATCGTTGGCATGGGCAAAGTTGATAAAGTCGCCCAGGAAATGAAAAATCTGTTGAGCTAATAGCTTAATACCTACCGTCTAAACGGTTCCCCCGAGAGCGAATTGTTAACCGCATCAATTCCCCCTGATGCACACCCAAACATTTCGCTCTCACCCTTTCTGATGCTGTTTCTTTTACAGCAATGAAAAAGGCCCTAGGTTTTTCAACCTAGGGCCTTTTGGCTGTATCTAGAACAGGCTTAAACTGTTCGGCTGATTACAGCTCGATAGTAACGGTTTCGCCGTCAACAGTTAGCATTAGCGTGTTGCCTTCAAGCTTGTGAGACACCTCAACCTGCTCGCCGTTGTTCTTGTTAGGAACAAGTAGCGTTAGGATGTTGTGCTCTTTAGCCGCGCCGAACTCAACTTCTACGTGACGGTGGATTTCTAGATCCTTGTACTCGTATGGGTCAACCTCACCGAAGCCTTCAACGTTCTTAACAGAAAGAATGTTGTCAGCAGACTCGTTGATGAAGTTCACGTCTAGGTGCGCTTTCTCACCACGGATAGTGAACGACTTGTCAGCCACTTCGTTAGCAAATGTCGTGTGCATCAGCCAAGTCATGTCTTTCTCTTCAGAAAGTGTCGCCTTGTCCTGCATCACGAATACTTTACCTTGTACGAACCAGATCTTACGCTTGTAAGACTCGATTTCAGGTACGAAGTACTTGTAAGAAGCCGTCGCATCACCTTCAACCATTTTCACGTCAGACTCAGTGTCGTAGTCAGTGATCTGGCCGCCCGCTTCGATACAGAAGCGATCTTGGTGGTTTTCATAACCTGTGTTCTTGTTCTCGCCGTACTGACCCTTGCCACCGAATAGAGGCAGGTTTTTAGAGAACGTTTGACGACGCCACTTGGTGTGCATGTCAACACCGAAGCCACCGTAGTAGCCAGTGATCGCTGCAAGCGTTTCACCGAATGCGTGTAGGGTAAATGCGTTCTGGTCACCGTGTGAGTGAGAGATAGAACCAAATGGTGAACACTTGAATACCATGTGGATGTGGTTATCACGCTCAGTCATCTTGTTATGGAACGCCGCCCAACCAGTGATTGGGAACACTTTCAGTAGTGGGTCGTTCGACGGTGCTTTCTCTTCAGGTGCATCCCATAGGATGTTGAAGCGAAGATCGTCGTAGCCGAAGTCCCACCAACCGAAGTTGTAGAATTTAGTGTGTGCTTCAGTATCGCGGCCTTTCAGCTGGTTGTAGTACCACACGTACTCTGGCTTCTGGTTAACACCCGCGTAGTGCTTGATGTTGTAAGCCAGTTTCAGGCCAGGGAAGTCACCGATTGAAGACTGGTCACAGAAGCTCGCACGCTTAGAGTGAACAGGCATACAGTAAAGCGGGAAGTCACCGGTGTTTTCGTAGAATGTCTTGTTGAACATATCTACGCCACAGTAGGCTTTCAATAGGTCGAATGCTTCGCCTAGGAATGCAGTTTGAGTGTTCCAGTAATCAGGACCTTCTGCCCAGCCACCGTCTTCACCACCCCATGGCGGGTAATGTACTGCATAGTACTCTAGCGCGTATGCGATGTATTCGCCCGCTTTCGGGTGATCGTGGTAAAGCGCGATACACGTTGGGATAATCGCAGAAGAGATAGAACGAACACCGTGGCTGTTCAGCGGGTTGTTCAGTAGATCTACCGTTACTTTCAGGTGGTGCATGATTTCGTCTAGACGTTCAATCAATGCATCTTGAACTTGCTGACGCTCTTCGTCTGTGAAGTGAGCGTGTAGCCAGTCGTAACCCCAAGCCATTGCCGCGATAACACGGAATGCGGCTTCATCGTTGTAACCACGAGAAGTCACGCCTTCTGGATCGTAAGTAGAAAGTTTTAGAGTCCAAGCTTTTGCTTTTGCGATTAGCTCTTCGTCTTCTTTTACGATACCGGCGATTGCCAGGTTACGTGTTGCGTTAAGTGCCATCTGGCAATCAACGTACATTTGACGCCAGTAAGGACGCCATAGCGACGCTTTACCCACTGTTTCTTCTGGGTAAGGCTGTGGCTCTGCGTAAGGTTCTGTGTCTAGGAACTTAACGGTTGAGTTGTTCCAGAAATCGTCGAACATGCAGTATGACTCATCAGCCTGCACCTTCGCTTTAAAATCTGCTAGATCTTTAGCTTGAACCAGAAGACGAGGACGCTCTTCGCTCAAGTTGTCTAGAAAAGAAAGGTCGAAGTCACGCTTTTGTACTTCGATAGGGAGTAGGTCTACAAGGTTACCAGCTGAAGTATCATTTTCCAGCTTCATCTTCCTGATCGCATCAAGAGATTTTTGGTTGCTCATGCTAACTCTCTTATATCAATGAAAGTGTATGGGGATTGGTATAAATCAATTAATGCTATTGTAATACAATAAGGGGAATAGTCACCACCCTGACACGAATTTTTACTTATTTCGTGATATGGCGATATGCAACAAAGCGCAATTATGGCACTAAAACAAAATGCTATGCATCCAGTTTTACTTAGGCGAATTTAAAGATGAGGCGAGTTTTAAAACATAGCCAAGAAACAGGCTTCTGACCAATCCCCCTCCTCTCCATGTCTATGAGATTGCAGGAGGATTGATAACAGATAGAACTGGAAAGATGTTGGGTAGCCCTTAGGCCGGCAGTGTCGAGAAACTCTGGCGGGTTACCGGTCCCCAATAAGGGTCCTGGTAGATATCTTCCGCATAGCTTTCATTGGTGAAGGCACCAATGGCCCTGCGCCAGAAAGCGATAGCATGTACCGCGCCATCAATTTGCTTGCTCTCCCACTCGCCGGGCATCATGGCAAACAATTGATGGGCAAACTGCTGCCCCATCTTGTTCTTGCGGAAAATAGGCACGACGTAGAAATCGCACACTTCGTAATGACCCGCAGACGTCTCCGCAATCGCTGCCAATCCAGCCGGCGCATTATCGATATAAAGCAGGAATCCCATCACGTTGCCGCCAATCAAGGTATCCATAGCGAACAGCCCATTTTCATCAGGCATTTTCTTGGTATAGACGGAGAACTCTGCCTCATAGGGCTGCGACAGGTTGAGGTAGGTTTGCATGTTGGTCTGATCGACACTGACAATTTTCACGGTGGCTTCCACTAGGCTGATTATCATTATCTTCTTAGGCTATTACAGCCCAGTGGATACCGCAATAAACACCTAGCAGCAGGATGTTAGGTGGCTGCTAGGTGCGCCTGTAGCCAGGGGCCATCAAGCTTGGAGGCACTTTTGTTTAACTTGAGAAATGAATGGGTACAAGAAGGCAAAACGGCCAACATAAAACAAGGTAAACGCAAGCCATAGACCGTGATTGCCCATACTGTCTACCGTAAGGTAAGTAACAATCAGGAATACAACCAAAGTCGCGATACTTGAATCACGAACCGGACGGGTGGTGCCAGTACCGGTAAATATGCCGTATACCGTCAGGCCATAACCCGCTACCAACGGGAACAGCAATAACCAAGCCGACATCTCCTCGAACAAATCAATGATCGATGGGATCTGGGTAAACAGCAGGACCAAGTCATCCTTGAACAGGGCAATGAAAGCGGTCATCACGACCACAAACAACGTAGTCCATTGGAAATTTAGCTTTAGCACGTCTTTGAGCAGGCCAGGATTCTTTTCACCAACAGCCTTTCCGGAAAACACACTTGATGCATTGGCAACACCATCGAACATATAGCTGATGATAAAGGTCACCTGCATCAGGATAGCATTGGTCGCCAGCACATCCGCCCCTAGACGAGAACCCGTCCTTGCCATCATGTTGAAGAAAATCAAAATACAAACAGTCCGCAGCATCAAGTCGGTATTTGATGAAATAATGGTCTTCAGATCAGCTTTACTGATCTTTGCCATGCCAAGGTACTGCCACAGTGAAAAATCACTTGATTTCACAATCAACGCCATGCCGATAGCAAAGGTGGTTGCCTGGGCAATCAAACTGGCGAACGCCACTCCGGCGACACCGAAGTCAAACCAGAGAACGAAAATGGCATCTAGGATAATATTGAGCACATTACCGAAGACTTGGGTAAACAGGACTTCCTTCACCTTCGCCTGCCCCATCAACCAACCTATAACGGTATAATTAAGCAGTACCAACGGGGCACCAAATATGAGGATATCAAAGTAGGTCTTGGCGTGGACGGCAACATCCGCAGCGGGTTCTATTACCCATAATGCCCCCTGCCAAATAAGAGACTGGGTCAAAACAAAGATCAATCCCACCAACCCTGACAGCATAAAAGGGCGGATCAAACTGCTGGCTTTGGCTTCATTACAGTTCTTGCCCATGGCAATGGCACTCTGCCCAGTGGTACTCACCCGGAAAAAACCAAACAACCAGTAGAGCGTATTCATTATAACGGTACCGATAGCCACCCCACCTATTAATTCGGCAACACCCAAGCGGCCAATAACAGCGGTATCGACAGCACCAAGCAATGGTTGGGTGACGGTCGAAATAATAAACGGGATTGCAATCTTGTAATAATCTTTGTTTGTTAAAGCCATGATTTATATCGTTCAGATGTAATATTGTGAGGCGTATATTGGGCCTGCAACAAGCTCCTAAAGGCACTCGCTCAGAGATAATCTAGGTTCTTTTTTACCCGTATTGAGGCAGGTCGGAGCTGTTATTCGGTGCGAAATGAGAATTATTACCACAAAAACTCATTATCTCCTAATCTTTTCATAAATTATGAAACTGCAAAAAACACTACTTTGAGGGCAAAAAATTGCATAAATGCATTTTTTTACCATGAAACTACTTTTTTTATTCCTCACTGCCCTTGTCATACTTTTAAAAATGATTATCATCGTTACTTTATAACATTACATTGATACCCAAATGAATGCACCACTACTTACCGTCAACCAGTTAAGCCTCAATCACGACAAAGGCTCGCTGTTTAAGAACATCGCATTCGAAGTCAATGCAGGAGAAATCTTGGCGGTAATGGGTCCATCGGGTATCGGTAAGTCAATGATGTCAAAAGCTATTGCTGGATTCCTACCCAAAGGGATTCAACCGCAAGGTGAAATCCGTATTGCGGGTAATGACGTTGCCCAAATCAACTTGCTAAAGCGCACTCCAGAGCAACGTGCTGCAGTTATTTTCCAAGACCCACTCCAGGCTTTAAACCCTTTGGCTCGTATCGGCACGCAGTTGAGTTTAGCGCTCAGTGCGGGGAATCCTAAAAATGAGGCGGGCAAAGAGGTGATCTGTGCTTTGCTTAGCCAACTTGGTTTTGAAAAGCCAGAACAAACTCTCAAGCACTATCCAAGCCAGCTTTCAGGCGGCCAACGCCAGCGAATTTGTATTGCCATGGCACTGCTTGGTAGTGCACAGGTTCTCATCGCCGATGAACCAACCAGCGCGTTGGACCCCGTGACCGAGAGGGAAATCCTCGATTTACTGAGAAGCAGCATCAAGCAGCAAGGCATTGCCGGCGTTTTGATCACCCATGATCTTCACAGTGCGTTAGCTTGTGACAAGCTCGTTGTGATTGATGAGGGACAAATGATTGCCTACGGCAAACCACAACAAGCCCTGCTAGACAGCCAGCACCCATTTTGCCTTCAACTGCGCCAGTTGATGGTATAGGAGCACACATGCATCATCACAACAGTGGCTCGGCCCAACTTCGTTTCGACAATGTCAGTGTGCATTACTACTCAAGGCCAAGTTGGTTAGGCGGAAAGCCCTTCGTCGCGCTTAACAAACTGAACTTAAATGTTGATCAGCAAAGCCTGGCAATTGTCGGCCCATCCGGTGCGGGCAAATCGACCTTGATTGAATTGCTGTTTGGCCTGCGACAAATCAGCGAAGGTGAGGTTTACCTTTGCGAGCAACCGCTTTCTCAAATTTCGGCGCAACAACGCCAGCAACTGTGCCGACATATCCAGCTTATCCCGCAGGAGCCGCACACTAGCCTGAATCCTTATTATACCGTGAGGGAGATTCTGACAGAGCCACAACACTGTGTAGGTATGACCGAAGGTTGCGAACAACGTCTGCTGCAGGCCCTTGCTGATGTCAACTTAAGTGCTGACCTGCTTGAGCACAAGTCAAGCCAACTGTCACTGGGCCAAGCCCAGCGGGTTGCTATTGCCCGAGCACTTGTGGTTGAACCTTGTGTATTAGTTGCCGATGAACCCACCAGTAGCTTGGATCCCGTCAGCCGCCGGTACATTCTCGATTTGCTCCAGAATCTGCAAAAGCAAAGGGATATGAGGTTACTTCTAGTGACCCATGACCTAAGTGCCGCCAAAGAATTATGTGATGAGATCCTAGTACTCGCTCAAGGAGAAGTCGTTGAGTACGGTACCGCAGAAGAGATCTTTGACAACCCGACCCACCCTATCAGCCAATCGTTGGTAGATATGCAATATCCATCGCAAGCCATTGCGAGCTAACTATGATTATCAAGGACATTATCATGCCCTCAAACCTGCTTAAAACCACTGTTGCCGCTGGCCTAATGCTAGCCCTAAGTGGTTGTTTCGATTCATCTACAGACAACACAGCTGCAAACGAAGGCGCAGAAATTCATCTTGCCATGATGCAGCCGCCACGTACTGGCCTCTCACCTTTGTCTGATGATGCGTTCAAACTTTCCCGCTGGAGAACCGCGGAGACTCTTGTTGAGTTGAACCCACAAGCTGAAGCTTTACCGAAACTCGCAACAGAGTGGAAGCAGGTTGATGATCTGACTTGGCAATTTACTATCCGTGATGGTGTTGTTTTCCATGATGGCAGCAAACTGACAGCTGAGACTGTCGTTAATTCTCTAGAGAAGGCCTTCGCGGCGGCACCTAAGCCACGTATTATCGACGGTATCGAATGGCAAGTTCGTGCCTTAGATAGCATGCGTGTCGAAATTAAAACCGAGTTTAACGACCCACTTTTACCTAGCCGCCTTTCGAGCCCGCAGCTTTCTATCCTTGCCGCCAGTGCTTACCAAGATAACGGAAGTGTTAACCCGACCCGTACCGGTAGTGGCCCATTCATCCTGACCGAAATTAACGGTGCAACCAGCGCAAAACTAGAGCGTTTTGATGATTACTGGGGTGAGAAAGCTAAAATCGCACGTGTAACCGCTGAGTATGTGCCAGATGGTTTCGCCCGTGCTGCAGCACTGCGTACCGGTACAGCAGATGTCGTTGAAGCCGTGCCTGTTTCTCAGTTGGCGATGATTGATCCTGAGCTTCTTCACGAAGTCAGCATGCCTCGTACCAATACGCTGTACCTGAACAACTCATCAGAGGTATTCAGTAAGCTTGAAATGCGCAAGGTTGCTGCTGCTGCTATTGACCGTGAGCAGATCATCAAAACGGTTTACGAAAACCGTGCTGACAAAGCCGATGGCCTACTTGGTCCTGCGCTTGCTTGGGCAGCTCCAATCCGCCCTGATGCACCAGAGCTTGAACAAGGCCTAAAAGCTAATGGCGAGAAAATTGTCCTTGGTACATTTACCGACCGTGCAGAGCTTCCAGAAGTTGCCGTTTTAGTTAAGCAACAACTAGAAAATGCCGGCTTTAATGTAGAGCTGGATATCCGTGAATACGCCCAAATCGAAAACGATGCCCTTGCCGGTAACTTTGATATCTTCATGCTATCACGTGCCACGGTACTCGATTCAGGTGACCCAGTCGCTTATATGATGAGTGATTTCGGTTGTGAAGGCTCATTCAACCTAGGTCAGTTCTGTTCAGAAGAAGTGGATGCAGCACTGACCCATGCAGACCTTCAACCGCTAGGTGAAGCTCGCCAAAAAGCGACCATTGAAGCGGAGCAGATCATCCTCGGCCAATACGCAGCGATCCCTCTACTTCATGAGCGTGTCATCCAAGGTGAAAGCCTACGCGTTCAAAATGCAGAGCGTGACCCTCGCGAACGTCTGCTTGTCACTGAATTTACGGATGTGAACTAAGCACAATGCGATTTGCCAACCTTTCAGGTTCTCCTATGCTAAATCGCTCACTACCATGGCTGTCACGCGCGGGTGCGCTGTCGGCCATGGTCGTGCTGGTTGGCTTATTGCCGGATATTGCCGGCATTGATCCTACCCAAGCGATTTTGCGTGCCCGCTCAGGGCAACAGCGCATGATGACGCCGGAGGCCCTAGAAGCAGTCCGTCAGGATCTAGGACTGCACCGAACCAGCTTGGAAAGGCTTTGGGACTGGCTTACATCCCTTTTTCAAGGTGACCTCGGTGTCTCTTGGATTGACGGCAGTCCTGTCAGCCAATCAATAATGAGTGCCGCTGGCACCTCATTATTGTTGATGGCTTGTGCATTCGGCCTGACCTTGTTGTTCTGTGGCATCAGTGTCCAGCACACTATGTGGCAATGGCGACGGAACCGACTGGATAAGCTCAATGGCAGTATCAGTACAGTACTTATCACGCTGCCTGAATACGTAATAGCCACCTTGCTGATTTTGTTCTTTGCTATTTGGTTAAACCTGTTACCTCCTTATGGTTGGCAGGGTTGGCAAAACATCTGGTTACCAAGCCTTGCTTTGGCATTACCTGCTACAGGCTTGTTTACCAAGCTGCTCAACGATAGCCTACAACGGGTTTTGGATGAACCTTGGGTCATCACCTGGCTCAGTGCCAATATAAGCTCTGTGCACATTGGCCGTTATGCGCTGCGCCGTGCCCTTAGCAACCTGCTTCCGCAGATTGCTATGATCGTCATCGGCTTGACCGGTGGTGCGGTAACAGTCGAGCATATATTCTCCATTCCGGGTATTGGCCGGCTGACATTGGGGGCAACAGCTGCTCAGGATCTTCCGACCCTTCAGGGCGGGTTGCTGTTCCTTCTCGTTATGTCAATTGCTATTAGTAGCCTGACCATCCTTTTCCAACACCTATGGCTAGGACAAGGGTTGAAGAGTGGCAAACTGATCACCAGTAATCCTCCACTCGGCTTTACCAAAAACCGCACTAAGCGCATTGTCAGTGCTTCTATCTTGCTGCTATTGGTTGGCTTTGCCTTATGGGCAGAAATGCGTGATCCCTACACCAGCCAGTTTAGCCGCTTGCTCTCACCAAGTTTGGCAGCGCCACTTGGTGCCGATGCCGTTGGTCGTGACTTGCTGGCCCGAGTAGGCCAAGGGATGCTTTCCACCCTGAGCATGGGTGTGCTGGCAACAATCCTCAGCTTACTGGTCGGGATCATCATGGGGTTCAACACCAAACTCAGCCAGGGCTTGATTGAAGTCACCAAAGGGACACCGTATATCGTAGCCGGCCTGCTGGTTGCAGGGCTTTCTGGTATGCATCCAAACAGTGCGCTTATCGCTGTGGTATTGGTTTCCTGGGCACCTTTGGCTTCCCATTGTTCCAGCCTATTACTTGAGGCAAGGGCACAGCCGCATATCCGTTTAGCACCACTTTGGGGTGTGGGTCGTTGGCGAATGTTGAGACATTATCAGCTGCCTTATATTTTACCGCCGTTGCTAAGGCACACGGTCATGCGATTTCCACCTATCACACTAAGCCTGACAGCATTGAGCTTCATTGGCTTGGGCGCAAAGCCTCCTCATCCAGAGTGGGGATTGCTGATAGCCGAAAGCCTGCCTTACATTGAGCGTGCGCCGCAAGCGGTTCTGGCTCCTATCCTAGGTCTGGTATTGGTAAGCATCGCTATTAATCTGCTGTTTGAAGACCAGCAGGAAAAATAAGCCAATATAAACAACAAACCCAGCAGCAATCATTCATTGCCGCTGGGTTTTCTTTTGGTTTGAAATAATGATTAAGTATTACTTGTTATTGATTACACCTCGTTCAGACTGACATGGTTGCGCTTTTTAACATTTAACTGCCATTCGTAACTCATCAGGAACCAATAACTCGCCGCAGCTAAAATACCGCCAATAAAGAGCGAGAAGTTTGCCAGTTCAACCACAATAAATGAGGAGAACAATGCCGCTACCGTTGATGGAATTAACGCATATATTGCTTGCTTGTTTACGCCACCCTGATACCAGTAACGACTGGTTTTATCTTCGGTATATAGCGCAGAAATATCAATTTCTTGTTTCCTGATTTTAAAGTAATCAATGATAATGATGCCGTATAGAGGGCCAATCACTGCAGCTAGCACATCAACCGTATAATGAATAACTTCTGGATTATTGAACAAATTCCAAGGCGTAATTAATACCGAACCGACAGCGGCAATAAAACCACCGGTTTTGAAACTGATCTTCTGAGGTGACACATTGGAAAAATCAAAAGCCGGAGCAACAAAGTTAGCCACGATATTGATGCCAATGGTTGCCAGAATAAAGGTAAAAGCACCGAGAATAATCACCAGGCCATTATCTAGGCGATGAACAGTTTCGATTGGGTCAGTAATAATTTCACCAAATACCGGCATTGAGGCGGCAACAATAATCACACTGAATAGCGAGAAAAGAACAAAGTTAATCGGCAGCCCTAGGAAGTTACCAAACTTCAGAGCCTTATAAGAGCTACAGTAACGAGAGAAGTCACTGAAATTCAAAGTAGGCCCTGCAAAATAACCTGCAACCAAGGCTGTTGCTACTGCCATCTGGGTAAATGCATCCCAGCCAGTAAGTGATGAGTCACTTAGGTTGAAATCGATATTCTGCCAACCTGCTTTATAGACCATCCAAGCCGTCAGCAATGTCATTGCCAAATAAATAGCTGGGCCAGACCAATCAATCAGTTTACGAATTGCCCCCATACCGAACATGAAGACCATCGCCTGGGTTATCCACATAAAGACAAAGCCAAACCAGCCTAATGGTGATAAGCCTAAGAAAGACCCTTCGGTATAACGTCCATATTCCGGAGCAAAATAAAGGATCAGAACAATAAAGGCACTAGAAGCCAAGAACGTTTGAATACCATACCAAACGACAGCGATTAACCCGCGTATTACCGCTGGAATATTCGCCCCCAGCACACCAAATGACATTCGGCAAACAACGGGAAAAGGAACACCGGCTTTTTGTCCCGGTTTACCCATTAAATTAGCGAAATACTGGACAATCGAAATACCCAATATTAAACAAACAAAAACCTGCCAACTCGCTAAGCCAAGTGCAAATAAGCTTGCTGCAAATACATAACCACCCACGGAGTGAACATCTGACATCCAAAAAGCAAAAATACTGTACCAGCCCCATTTCTGCTCTTTCTCCGGGGCCAGATCATCATTAATCAATCTGGGACTGATCGTTACACCTTTAATTTCCTTATCCATAATAATTCCCTCTCTCAATTGTATACAATTAATGTATACAATCATCATGCCAACGTTTTTATCCGCTTAAATAAAGGGTTAGATGGATTATATAAGTAAAAATAAGGTGTTATGCGCATCAATATGATGCAGGCTTGCCCCAAATTAGCGCACTAAAATGTCCATATCGCATTTTATTATTTGTTTATTTGCTTTTATTATGAAAATTCAATTAAGCTAATTGTATACACTTATACGACATATTGTATTTAATGGATGTTATGGACTGATAACCATGATTCAATACGATGCTATTTATCTCAAAATTCGTGATGCGATTGTTACCCAACAATTAGTACCGGGTGTTCGCTTGCCAGAAGATAAGCTGGCCGAAAGGTTCAAAGTCAGCCGCACAGCGATCCGCAAGGTACTGCAACAATTGGCGATAGAGCGCTTCATTACGATCCAGCCTAACAAAGGGGCTGAAGTCAGGACACCTTCAGCGACAGAGGCTCAAGAAGTCTTTGAAAGCCGCATTTTGATCGAAACCGGCTTGATCCCTGCAATTGCCAACCATTGGCAGCCACACCATGCAGAGAACCTACGAAAGATCATTGCGCAAGAAGACAGAGCCAAGGACGAGAACGATTTTGCCGCTGCAATCAGATATACCGCCTTGTTCCACATCGAGTTGGCCAAAGTTGCCAACAACGACACCCTAACCCAGTTTGTTGAACAACTGGCTTTTCGATCCTCACTGATCATTGCCGTATTTGGCACCAAGCACAGTGTCGGTTGTGATTGTGGTAGCCACATCGAGCTCATTTCACTGTTAGATAACGGTGAGGTAAACGCCGGAAAAACATGGATGGAACACCACTTAGAGATCATTCAAAACAGCCTTGTATTCGACAAGAACAGCAAGGCGGTCGATTTCGATACCCTATTCCATTAAGCACAGTTTTTTTACATCAAAGAGGAGCCCACGGATGCGGATCCAACTTATCAACCCCAATACCTGCCAGGGAATGACAGACAAAATCGCCCTATGTGCACAGCATATTGCCCTGCCAACCACCCAAATTACCGCCTGCTCCCCCGAGCATGGACCCGAGACCATCGAATGCGCCCGCGATGAAGTCTTAGCTTCAGCAGGGTTGCTCGACGTGATCAGAGAGTGTGAGCAAGAGACGAACAAGCCTGATGCCTATATTGTTGCCTGTTTTGGCGATCCGGCCCTTGATGCCGCTAAGGAACTCACCGAAGCTCCAGTGCTTGGTATTGCACAAGCTGCCTTTCATGCCGCCAGTTTAGTCGCCCATCGATTTTCGGTAGTCACTACCCTCGCACGCACAATCCCAACTGCCGAGCACTTATTACAACGTTATGGCCTAGCGGAGCGTTGCTGTGCCATTCGAGCTATCGAGTTACCGGTTTTGGCACTGGAGCAAACCGACAATGCCACCTTCCAGCAGTTGTTAGCCGCCTGTCGGGAAACCCTCCATTATGATGGCGCAGAAGCCATCGTACTTGGCTGTGCGGGTATGTCAGATCTTGTTTCAGACTTGCAGAGTGAACTGGGTGTTCCGATCATCGATGGTGTTACCGCAGCTGTCAGCCTGGCTGAGTCGCTCCATCGGCTATCCTTATCAACATCAAAGGTTGCAACCTATGCCCCGCCACCCGCCAAACCGTTCACTGGTCGTTACCAGCATTGGTCGGCAGTTGCAGGCAAGGAGGACTAACCCATGAACAACGATGACGCACTTCTATCGCAAATTGCCACCCTCAAACCCCGCGATATGGCCGGATACGCAGGTAAACCGCCACATGCCAATTGGCCTAATAATGCCAAACTTGCGGTACAATTTGTGCTGAATTTCGAGGAAGGTGGTGAGAACTGTATTCTTCATGGCGACACCCACTCCGAGACATTCTTGTCCGAAATCGCTGGAGCGGAAGCCTACCCTGACCGCCATATGAGCATAGAGTCCCTGTATGAATACGGATCTCGCAGCGGGGTATGGCGTATATTCAACGAGTTCGAAAAACGCCAGCTTCCGCTGACTATTTTCGCCATTACCACCGCATTAGAAAGGAATCCGGCGGTAACACAAGCGATTATCGACAATGGCTATGATGTGGTTTGCCATGGCCTGAAATGGATCCATCACCAAAATATGCCAGTCGTTGAAGAGCGGGAACACATGGCGCAGGCGCTAACCCGTCTTGAAGACATGCTGGGCAAACCCGTTGTCGGTTGGTATACCGGCCGAGACTCAAAGCATACACGCCAGCTACTCGCCGAACATCCATCAATACTGTTCGACTCTGATTACTACGGCGATGACCTGCCGTTCTGGACCACGCTTGATACCCCTTCTGGCCAAAAACCACACTTAGTGGTGCCATATACCTTGGATGTCAACGATATGCGTTTTTCCTCTCCCTACGGTTTTAGCCATGGCGAGGAATTTTTCCAGTACCTGAAAGACACCTTTGACTGTTTCTATGAGGAAGGGGAAAGCGCACCGAAGATGATGTCGATTGGTATGCACTGCCGGATTCTAGGCAAACCTGGGCGAATTCAGGCCCTCAAGAAGTTCCTCGACTACATCGCTGGCTTCGACGATATCTGGGTAACCACCCGCACCGATATCGCCAAGCACTGGATAGCTAATCACCCTGCAGATAAACGTTAAGCATCCAGCCATATTTTAAGTTGTTGGGTGATCTTCGGGTCACTCAACAACTGGTTATGGTTCATGTCATAAAATACTTTTTTTGAGGGTTCAGCAAACATCAGGTGTCTATCATTTACTGGGTGAACCCCCAATGCACTATTGAGTGGAACGAGGCCATCGCCAACCAACCTTTCCGCTAACAGACTTCTTTTACTCGCCGTTGTGGCAGCGATGGTGAAACAGTCAACACCCTCAGGCAGAGGCACCCCAGACCGCTCATCAGGCTTGTTTTGGAAACGATCAGCACCTTGCCAATCTTCATCAACGACATAACCGTAACGAAGGTCGGTGATACCTGAGCTTCGTAAGTTACTAAGAAGGTTAAAAGGCGCTGTATAGGGTGTTTTACTCAGAATGACACCCAACTTGTTTCCTAAACGCTCCAGAGGTGCACCGTGATGAGGGGTCCCTAAGAACACCATCTTTTTCACAACATTGGGCCATGACATCTCCTGCTCTTGGCCATAATGAACGGCACTGCGTGACACTAACCCACCCATACTGTGGGCAATAACTGAAAGCTCTTCTATGGGAACAGGCCAATTTTTGACAAGTTGCTCCAGCAAGTCAGATAATTGCCTGCCATTTTGCGAGGTGTGAAGGCCGGTATTATACCTAAGGTAAACAGGGGTGTAGCCTAAAGCCGCTGACAATTGAAGACCATGATCAACCTCAACCCCATCATGCTCTCCTTTCCATAGACGATCATTCATGCACAGTCCGTGGACCATCAGGAGAACCTTCGTTGTGGCTTGTGGAATATTAAAAGAACGCAAGTCGTTGATTGGCAATCGTTCTTGCTGGTAATAAAAACTCATTGGGATCGCAAATTGATTGCCTTGTTCAACCAACCTGTCCCCCATTACCCCATTAAGGGCCGACAGCATTGAGATACGCTCCAGAGTCTCTTCTTTACCTTCGTCGAAAGACTCAAGCCAAGGCTGTTGTTTTTCCAAGACTTTATCTACCCCATTCCCCAACAACCCGGTAATTTTGTAGATACTTTTATAAACAAACCCGGTCAGCCCCCGAGTTCGTTCTGGAGTTTCGCCCCCCGGAACTCCCATCGTTCGCCATACTGACTGGTGGACCCCTTCAGCAATCCGTGTTGCACTCATCGTCGCTTGTATGGCCAGTTGGCCGATCCCTCTGAGATCGGAGGCGTGAAAATGTTTAAAGCGTTTTGTCTTTGAGAGGGTATCCACTAAAAACTCCATTTTGCGTCGTTATGGGGGTACAACGCATAGTGAAGCAATAAAATAGAATGATGAACCTAGAACATTCACACTCACACTTTAAACCAGTATTATTTATTGATACTGACTCCGAGGCTTTGTAATGCCTCCTGGCTAAGGCGCTCGGTGTAGGTGTTAATCTTCCAATGATCCGGACACCACCCCTTCATGAAACGTTGGAAATCTGCCCAAGCGACACAATACAGTGGACGCCATTGCTGCTCGACATCGTTACCATCAATTTGCGGATGATATTCAAGCAATGCCTGCTTCAGGGCTGAAAAATACCCTTCAAGATAAGCTTCAACTTTCGCCTCGTTATTTGCCACACTCTCGCTGAAGTCGAGAACGCTGCTCAGGAACAGACACACATCCTTCATGCCACAGCCACCACCAACATACTGGAAGTCAACGGCAGCAACCGCATTGCCTTCAGGGGTAAAGCAAAAATTGGCCAGTTTGGCATCGCCGTGTACCAAGGTCTGGTAATTGTTTTGCGAAAGTATGGTATCAAGCTGCTCGGCAGCAGATTTGAGTGTCTGATCCTCAAGCACAGCCAACTCATCCGGACGTGTAGCCAAATGCCAGTAAGTCCCAGTAGGCCAAAGACCTCTACAATCGGGATCTGATGGTTTACCTAGAGCTATTGATCCAACACCAACCATAAACTGGGCATGGAACTGTGCTAACCAGTGTAAACAAGCCAATAGCGAATGTTGCTCGATACTCTTGTGTACATGGCTGTACCCCGTTACCGCCAAATCTTCCAACACCAACAAAATTTCATTGTCATGCTGTTCCACCAGCAAGCATTTTGGCACCGGAGCCTGACAATGATTGGCATAATGCCGGTACCAATTCACTTCTACTTGGTAAGAGTCCAATTTACGCTGATGAGAGCGAGAGGTGTTCCACCCTCTGGGATGATTGGCTGTCTGCGATGTAGCGGTTGGCAGCAGGATATATTTCACAATCACCGAAGGCCGACCGCCCCCGTCCAAATGCAACCTGACTAACTCACCATAGCCACTCCAAAGGCTTTGGATATGCTCAACGCTTGCTACTCCGACAGCACCAACTGACAGAGCGACTTTCTCAATAATTTTTGTTGGGATGTTCATAGGTTAAAATCAGGTTCTGGGTTCTGGGTTCTGGGTTCTGGGTTCTGGGTTCTGGGTTCTGGGTTCTGCAGGCAGAATTTACCGAAAGCAATGATACGTCAAGCTCTTGCTTTTGATTTTCGCATTTCCTAGGACCTGCTCCTCCAAGGACCAAGGGCCTGTTTCTGCTTCTGCTTTTGCTCTCCCAGGAACTAGGCCCCGCTTTTCCTAGGACCAATTTCTCCTCGGATCTAGCATCTTTTTCCACACCTCGCCTTTTGCTCGAAGTCGATGATATTACCATGACTGTCGAGCTTCATCTCGCAGCATTCGTTGAACAAACGGTTGAGCTTTTCACGGCTTTTTTGCACCCGGGACTTCAACGTCGAGTACTTCATCCCATGTTGTTCGGCGTAGTCCTTCTGGGAGGTGCCATTGATTTCAATCGCGCTCAACAGTTGTGCGTCTTCTTCTGGCAAGGCTTGGATAAACGGCAAGATACAGTGGGAAAGCTGACGATGGATACTCTCCCCACCTTCGGTGTACCAAAGTTCGTCTTCGGTAACCCCTTTGCCACGTGCCCGCTTGCGGTAGAAATCGATAATGGTGTTGTTAGCCAACTGGAACAACCAAGACTTGAGCTTGTTCTTATCTTTAACCGTGCTGATCTGCTGGTAGGTTTTGATAAGGATATCCTGCAGCAAATCATCCACATCATCCGGGCACGAGACGTTCGAATGCAAAAATCGCTTTAGGCTCGTCTGGTATTGCTGCCACACATCCTCAATACGAAGGGTATTTTCCGGCAATACTTTGTCAGGCATTTCTTTCTCCAGCGCAAAAAGGTTATGGGCATCCCCATAACCTTTGTAAATAGTAAATTAAGATATGACTAACCGTTAGCCGCAACAACTGCTTGTGGTACATCTTTTGCTGTTTTTCAGCTCATTGCACGTTTTAAGAGTGTTATCTGACAAATAGGTCTCTGACAGATAAAAATGGGTGAAGTGCTGCTCGAAATCTTCGGCAACCGATTGTTCCACCAGTCCTGACGCCATAACTGCCTTTTGCCAAGCTTGAGTTTTAGGCAAGCAACACAGGAAATCAAACCCCGTGTGCTGTTTGATGATGTGTGCCCGATGCAGTAAAGGCAGCCAAGCAATATCAACATTGCTGATGCTGTCTGATTTAAAGTAGCGGGACTCACCCGACAATTGTTTTTCCACCTTGGCAAAGGCAGTAACAAACTTCTCGTTCCGCTGCTCAAACGTTGCTTTATCTTTGCTGCTCATGGTGCCGCATTGGGTCATATAGTTCTTGGCTCCGAGGTAACTCCATGCCCTATCAAACGCTCGTTGTTCATTAGACACCCCAGCCTCGAGCGGGCCATATTGATCTTCAATGTATTCAATGATCGCATCAGACTCGAACAGGGCGGCACCTGAGTCGGTGATGAGCAAAGGCACCTGGCCGTTAGGTGAAATATCCAAAAACCACTGAGGCTTGTCCTTAAGGCTAATGTATTCAATCTCGTAGGGAATATTGCGGGCCGCCAATGCTGCAGTCACACGCTGGACGAATGGGCAAATTTTGAAGCTAACAACTTTAAGCATGTCTAACACTCTCTGATAGTTTGTATACCCGTAAGACGGGCACCATCAGGAAAAGACGAAAAAAAGATAAAAATTTTCGTCTCATTGAACTAACACTCGCAAATCATTCGCAAAACAACCGATTTCGTGAATAGCCATTCACCATTCAGTTATCTTCAAGGTCAGATAGCATACAGTGCCAGCATCATTCACCACCTAAATGGATCATGAGTTCTCTACCTGTTTGCCGAGCCGCGCTTAGTGCGCCTTTTTTAACGTTCCTCGATGAAAATGACCGTGACCCTTCACCGCTACTAAAACGGCTACGTATTGATCGGAAAACGCTGGAGAACCCAACATTATATCTGCCTTCTCATGTTGTCAGCTTGATTGTCGACTCGGCTTCAAAAACCACAGGTCATGATGATATCGGCTTCTATGCCGCTCAATGCGTAGGCAAGCAAGCCCTTCACCCTGAGACCCAGCAACAATTAGCTAACAGCCTGGGGGTATCTGATTTCCTTGATACATTGATATCGTTCCAGCACCTGCAAGGCTCTCACTTCAGGTTATGGTTTGAATGCCACAATGGAAAGTTCAAGATATGCCATCAGAGTTCATTAAAAGCGACCGACAAAAGCTATCAACATGCTAATGAATTCACGACTTTCCTTATCATCAAACTTTTAAAGGAGCACTTGGGTGACTCATGGCAACCAAATTATTTGGCATTCGACCATCAAAGTTCACCCAAGGCCAAAATTGTCGGACAGACTGCAGAAAAGAAAGTGTTTTACGGCGCTGACTATAGTTACGTCCCTGTGAGCCTGAATGTAGAGGATTTACAACCGTTTAGACGCCAACCCAATCAAAGGCACTGCTGCTCAATGGCAAGGGTAAAGGGCGTAGTTGATACTTTTTGGCAGGAGGAGCACTTTGGGATCGATTTTGTTGCCCACCTGTTTGGGGTCTCAGAGCGAACACTGCAGCGGTTGTTTATCCAACACAATTCTTCATTTAGGGACTATCTCAACCAGAAGAAAATCGAAAAATCGATGGTGTTGCTCCAACAAGGGCACAGTGTTCAAGCCGTGGCGGAAAAGCTGAATTATTCAGATCCGTCCAACTTCTCTCGGGCGATGAAGAAGCACCTCAAACAGACCCCGACCCAATACTTGAAGAGCCTGTCCCTATCTAGTTAAAGCTAGCGGTTTTACCACTCGAAATGTCGTAATGTGATAGGTTAATTTTGCTTCCACCTCGTTATATTGCTGTTTCCAATAACACTATAGCGAGGTTGAGATGGTAAAACACAGTCTCATCGCCCTGGCAATCGCCAGCACAGCAGCTACGGCGGACATTTCCGCTGAGACAGAACAAGAATACATCGCAGATTTCTCCCTGCAGACTTTCATGTATCCCAGTGAACAGGCTTCATGGTATTGGCAGAACTTAGACAAAGTGCTTCCCTATGCCACGCTAACAAAAGGTTCTCAATCCAAACCGTTAGAAAGAAACCTGATTGCACCAGAAAATGTCCACCAAACCCGCTTCAATGACCAAAGCTTGGGCTCGCTGCTGACAGGTAGCAACCCTTCTATAAACTCGATGATGATCATCCAAAACGGCAAGGTCATTTTTGAGCACTTCAATATGCCCTATGACAGCCAACATGTCTGGATGAGCAATGCTAAGTCTATTGCAGGCTTGTTGGTGGCATTACTTGAAGAAGAAGGCAAACTCGATGTTGTAGAGCCCCTGTCGACCTATATGCCAGAGCTTGCGGATACGAGTTGGGGATCAACTCGAGTTATTGATATCTTGAATATGCAGTCTGGTTTGGATGCAGAGGAAAATGATACCGCTCGGGCCAATCCAGATTCCCACATCACCCAACTCTTTTTTGCTGAAATTGAAGCCGAAGGTGATTACTACCAGACTTTGTTGGATATCCCACGCAAGAGCGATGCGGGCAAAGCATTTGAATATAGCTCCGCCAATACCCAAATTCTGGGGTTGCTGATTGCAAAAGTCGAAGGAAAGCCTTTGTATCAGGTTATGAATGAAAGGATTTGGGCCAAAGCAGGAATGTCCGATAATGGGTATATCACTTTGACACCTGACGGCCATGAAGTGATCCACGGTTTGATGACATCAAACACCGAAGATATGGCCCGATACGCCATGCTCTACACCGACAGTTGGCAGGCGACTTCGGATGAAAGGATAATTTCACCAAGCGTTGTCAAAACCATCCAGCAATCAGTAACACCCGGTGTTTATACGGTAAGTCCTGCTTCAGAGCAATTCATTGCCATGACTGCTGATGAGCCTATCGGGGGCAGTTACCAATTTGATGCTATATGGGACGACGGCGATATGTTCAAAGGCGGGATGCGAGGACAAGGGATTTATATCTCACCAGCCAAAGACACAGTGGCTGTATGGTTCAGTAATCGAATTGAAAAACACAATGTCGCAGGCTTCGTTCGCAACTTTGTCAAAGACTTAGAAAAATAAAAAAATGCCCTTACATAATATGTAAGGGCAAAAGGACCTAAGAGTACTACTTTATTATTCCAAAAGAATTGACACTAATTATCAAAGATAACTTAACCCTCTAAAATGTAAGTACTAAGATAATTAGAGTGCCAATTTTATTCTGATGTGCTTATTTTTATAGGAGCAGAATGAAGCGACTCGTCAATACTGCTATTGACTTCCAACCACGTATCCGTATCAGTATCAAAAATATGAGACTGACCGCTAATCGGGTTCTCACCGGTCCAAAATTCCAATGAGTTCAACACCAAGTAATCCGCCCCTACCGTTACCGCATACAATGGCGACATCGCCATGTTCAGTCCGCCACGGGCATACCGATTATCCACTGCTTTTACGTTATATTCCATTAACTTAGTGGTAGCCACATTACTGCCTACACAACCGCTTAACAGCACAGAAGCGACACCTATCGCTACACATCGTTTAATAATATTGATAGCCATACAACTTATAATAAAAGGCAAATTTATCGACGAAGGGAATACTACTTATTGCTCAAATATGATCTAGCAACAATGACAATATTTGTTAGCCAGCTTGCAAGTTTAACAATCAAAAAACAAGTGTCGTAAAATGACCTGTACAAGTTAAATAATAAAAAAGTGAAATATTAAATTAATTAATACTACAGCGACTTCTATGCAAGCAAGAAATAGATTGGTTAATGAACTTTATGTTTTGTTTAACGAAGGTCAATTGATAAATCATAAAATGTCATTACTAAACAACAAATTAAATAGTAAAAGCGTGTACTGTCATCAAATTGATAATTTGATTAACCGCATTGAATACTATCAGTTGAGCGTTGAACAATGTAGCAATAAAACACTCGCAATGCATCATGTATTAATGCTGCATCAATCGAAAGTATACTTTATGATGTTTCATTAATATTGATTTTGTAGGCAAGAAAAAGCCTTGCTCAGCAAGGCTTTCACTTTACTTATTCACTATCAGGAGTGAATGATTGGTACATCTCGACGACATGATCATAATAATCTTTATGTTTAAGGTAATTATCAACCTTCTCGTTGATGCTTGGAGACAAGAAAGAGCCAATCATCATTCCCTGATCAAGTGATAATATCTTCGTTGAAATCTTACCTTCAGTATCAACAGAGTCATACCAACCGTACGGTGATTCTATCTCTGGATGCTGCTCTTTTATGGTCTTAAGCAAGTTCACTGCATCCCATGGATTAACCATATAAGACAATGCAGTGGCATGAGGTGTACCGGTCTTTTCACCCGGGCTTTCATGGCCGAATCGTACATAAGCCTCAGATATTTTATTAATACCGAAAGCCGCATAGCCATCATCGGTTGTCGCAGCCGAAGAAACAAATGGAATGTCGTTGTCTTCAGAGTGCATCTTCTGCATTTTGGTCATATCTTCAATAATTGAATAGTCAGGAATCAACTTTCTTTCATTTAATAAAATTGAAGGCAACATCCCTTGGAAATAAGCCCCATCCCAAGTCAGCATTGGATAGTAATTTCGCTCATCAATTGTGTAGTTTCCAGTATAGAGTTCCATATCACTAAATGCTGTTTTAGGAACTTCCTTTTCAGACCCCTTTGTTACCAGATGAGCCCAAACCGGTGCTAAGCGGCTTTCGTTGGCCTTACGGTCAACATAGTACCCAAGTGGTGCATTCTCTTTTGCTGAGGATACCCAACAGACAGAACCTGAGCTATACAACCCACTATTGGCTGCTGCAGCAGAAGAGCAGGAAGGCAATCCAGGGATTGAACCTATCGATATTAAACCTGTTCTCCTAGCGTCCACTGATGAACTAGAAAGTCGCTACATTGCAGAGAGCTTCAATAATGAGTCACAATTAGAACGTGTGGAAAATCGAGACTTTCCAAAGCGAACCCGTGCCCTGACCGGTATTGAGTATGAAAATATCGACTTCAAGGGTGGCGGTGATATGGAATACCTCCACTTTATCTATGCTGATGGTTTCACTAGGGTAACTGACTATTTCAGCATGGGTTATGTGCTCAAGGAGATTCACTTCTATAGGGATGGTGACTCGGTTGGGCAAGCGAACTACTCTGAGTTAATACCGGCATTCTTCTTCCCGATTACCGATAACATCCGCGGTAATGTATTCATGTCGTATGAAAAAGTGATCGGAAATGGTGAAGGCTGGAATTATGACAAATACATGGTGAAGCCAGGTCTTGACTTTGACTTTGGTAAACACTTCCTACACGTAAACTTAGAGTTAGGTTACGAAGATAACCACGGTGATAATGGTTCATTCCTCGAAACTGAACCGCTTTACCTATACCGACTTAACGATAAAGTTAACCTAGGTGCCAAGGTTATCTATGTCAATGTCGACAATGACTGGAACTACCGCGAATTTGCCGTCAAACCTCTCGTGCAGTTCAACTTCGATAACGGCAACTACCTTGAACTCCGCTACGAAAATGGTTGGTTAGAAGGCAATGGTGGCAACCAGCGCCATGACTATGACATCTATGCACTTTATTCTGAACTGCCTATCAACGATACCTTCTCAGTCCTTGCTGATATCCAGTATAAGAAACTAGAAACCAGCAAAGGTGTCAATGTCGCCGATCAGGATATCTTCTTCTCCAAAGTGGGCCTAGTCTGGAAGTTTTAATACACTTCCCTCCTTGTAATTAGCAATTCTTAAGCCCTGCTCACCAGAGTAGGGCTTTTGCTATTTGGCACCACGTCAGGTAAAAATACCAACAATAATTGAATTGGCTGACCGTTAAAAATGAAATAAAATTTCAATACTGAAACATCGTTCTGCTGACAGGTATTGGCGTGACATATCTAGACTGGGCCATGATTGGCTTATATTTTGTTTTTATTATCAAAGTGACACAAGCATTTAGACACAAGGCGACCAATGCCAGCGGATTTATCAGTGGCGGTGGAGCCATGACCTGGTGGATGGCAGGTGCGACGGCGTTCATGACTCAGTTCTCGGCATGGACCTTTACCGGTGCAGCAGCAAAAGCGTATGCCGACGGACTCAGTGTGATGTTTGTTTTCTGGGGTAATGCGCTCGGTTTCTTTGTTTCGGCGCTCTACTTTGCAAAGCGTTACCGCCGCTTACGTGTCGATACGGCAATGGACGTTATAAAACTGCGTTTTAACAAAACATCGGAGCAGACGTTTACTTGGTTGAGCTTTCCTATCACACTGATCGGTGCCGGCATTTGGCTTAACGGACTTGGAGCCTTTTTGTCGGCAACGTTCGGGATCAGCATCGATATCACTATCATCGGCATCAGCTTGCTGGTCACCTTCATTGCCGTTACCGGCGGTGTATGGACAGTCTCAGCAACCAATGTCATTCAGCTTGTCCTGCTCATTAGCATTACCATGATTGTCGGTTTCACTGCGGCCAGTGAAGTCGTGGCACAGCCGGTTGAGTCGTTATCCCATACCATCATGGGTGAAGGCATTGCCATCTGGCAGGTCTTCGTGTTGTGGATAGGTGCCATGCTGCTGAGCCAGACCCTCAACACC
Source organism: Photobacterium sp. BZF1 (assembly GCF_014349205.1). NCBI lineage: Bacteria > Pseudomonadati > Pseudomonadota > Gammaproteobacteria > Vibrionales > Vibrionaceae > Photobacterium > Photobacterium sp. BZF1. The sequence continues at coordinate 5,803 of NZ_JACSOF010000008.1, read as the reverse complement.
AACAATGCCCTTAGCAGTTACCGGTTTTTAATTACCAGCAATGAAAAAGAAGCGACCCGAGCAGCAACTTTGGCTGGTGTATTGTTCTTGTTTGCTCCCCTACTATGGTTCTCGCCCCCTTGGTTTGTTGCTTCGCTAGATATCAGCCTCATCGACAGCTATCCAAACCTTGGAGCCGGTGCTGATAATGCCGCTTACCTCTATTACATCGACCACTATATGCCTAGTGGCCTTCTCGGCTTGGTCATGGTTGCCATGCTAGCAGCCACAGTTTCGCCCATGACAACAGCGCTCAACCGCAATGCAGGCATCGTGGTGAATAATATCTACTTGTCTTTGATCAACCCGAAAGGGACAGACCGGCAGCAGATGCTATGGGGCAAATCGGCAACGCTGTTAACCGGCGTAATGGCTTGTACCGTGGCTCTGTTTTTCTCCCGGCTTGAGGGCTACAGCCTATTCGATATCATGATGCTGTTCACCGCCATGATTCAAATGCCACTATCAATCCCGTCCTTTCTGGCATTGCTAAACCTTCGCACCCCGGGTTGGTCCGGTTGGGCAACGATATTGGTTGGCCTTGTTGTTTCCTTCATCATCCATTTTGGCTTTAACGCCGAGTGGTTTGCCGCTCTGTTCGACTATACATTGACAGCGCGTGAGCAGGTAGACCTGAAAATTGCCGCGACCTTTATCTCCCATGTCATCTTTACCGGTGGTTTCTTCATGCTGACGCCTTGGCTATCAAGAGTGAAGAAAGACACCCGTGAAATCAGCCGCCGCTTAACCACACCGATGAGTATTGAGGAGCAAAGCCCAATAGATCATACCAACGGGATGTTTATGGGCCGTGCGTTGACAGTGTTGGGCATACTTGTAAGCTTAATTGCATTGTCTACCGATACGTGGCGCGATGCCGCAATCTTTCTCGGCATCGGTGGATTGATTTTACTGTGCGGCTCTGGATTGGCATATAAATCTAGCCGGCTGCATAAGCTATCAATGGCGATATAGATTCAAGGCTCTGGGCTCTGGGCTCTGGGCTCTGGGCTCTGGGCTCTGGGACAAGGAAAACTTAACCCTGGGTGGAAACCAACAACTTCACGCCGAACGCACCAAACAAGCTTGCAGCAAGCCGACTAAACCACTTTCGGACAGATTGGCTTGCTGACAGCTTACGGCTCATTGATGCCGACACCCAAGCAATAAAGTGATACCAGATCATTCCGGTAAAATTGAAAATTAGCCCGAGCACCAGAAAGGCGATAGCCTTATTGTCGCTGGTGCTTGATATAAATTGAGGCATAAACGAAAGAAAAAACAACGCAACCTTTGGATTGAACACATTGGTTATCAGCCCTTGGCTATAGATACTAAGCAACGAAGTCTTTGTCGCTACTATTGGTTGTAACTTGTTAGCCGTTCCCACCTGCGAACTGCTGTCTTTGAACATGCAATACGCCATATAAAGCAGGTACGCCCCACCGATAATTTTCACCACTGTGAAAGCTGTTGCCGATGTTGATAAGATTGCCGACAATCCCAAAGACGCTGCAACAATGTGGACAAATATTCCGGTACCGATACCCAGCGCAGCAGCCGAACCCGCCCTGAAACCTTGGCTCGCCGCACGTCCTGCAATAAGCACAGAATCAGGCCCAGGGAGCATATTAAGTACAATGCCAGATACCACAAACAGCCAAAGATTTTCTATTCCAAACAATGCTATCACTCCTTTTCCTTGTCGTATCCGTTCTGCAATAGCCAACCAGCAGCGAATAGCTATGGTTTAAGGTTTTTTTGAGGTTTACCTGTCCGCCAGTTCCTCGATATCAATCAGGTCGACCTCCCGGCCCAACACCCGCTTGTAACTTATCAACTCGGCCACTGGGATTGTGGGCACTTCAACGCCTTGATAACTGCCAACAACAGACTGGGAGAAATCCGTTTTGAGTTCAACCCAGTCCCCCTTGCCTGCTGCTTTGATTTTGGTTCCGGGTGACAAACCGATTTCGATTTTCTGTCCTTTATATATCAATTGAAAATATTCCAAATCCCATGAGCCTTCAACATAATGGGTTAAGGGTTTCGAGATATAGCTTTTCACTTGTGGTAAAATCTTGTCGGCATCGGCTTTTCGAATATACAGATCTATATCCGCCACCTCACGGCTCCCACCATGAATAGTTGCCGCCAAGCCGCCAACTATCTGGTACTGCACCTTTTGAGAATCAAGGGTACCCTTTAACCACAACAGCGCATTTTTTACTTTTTCGCTCATCCTGAACCTTTTCTTCAATTTCCCTGAACACTTTCAATGCCTGCGACTAGCCGGCTTCAAATACACATTGGGCTTTTTTCCTCACAAACCCGATAGCCTCATAGAATTGATGGGACTCTAGCCTTTTCTCATTACAGCGTACCCTGATCTTTCCCTTGTGTGTTTCCACAACATACGCAACTAAAGCACGACCAATACCTTTGCCGCGAAACTCAGGATTAACGACAAGCCCGCCGATTTCATAAAAATCATCAGATGCTAGTCTCCGGGCATAAAACAAATGCAGCCACCCGACAATTTTGCCGCTCACCTCACAGACATAGACTTCATCGGATGTAGAAGTGCACATTTGAAAAAGCTTATCCTTCACCTCGTCACCTGACAGTTCAGAGTAGCCTAAATAGCTTGAGACTTGGTTGATCCCCTCGGCATCAGCCTCTGTTGCCAACCGAATTGTGGTTTTCAATCGACCCTCCTTGTCATTCTAGATACACACCTTCCCAACTGTTAGTTAGCGTGAGTCTGCTTCGTTTACAAAGATAGCGTCTCATTTAGTTACCTATAAGTCGATAAATATAGGGAAGATTGGTTTACTCTGTTAGAATCCCGCTCCCTCAAGCCACCTTGTCCAACCTGTCTAGGTTGAGTTGAATACTTAGGAACTTGTTATGATGACAGATGAAGAAAGAATTGAATTACAACAAAACAACCCATTACACGGTCTTAAGTTAGAAACCTTGCTGCAAGAATTGGTGGACTATTACGGATGGGAAATCCTTGATACCGCCATGCGTATCAACTGCTTTCACACCAACCCATCCATTGCGAGCAGTGTAAAATACCTTAAGAAGACGAACTGGGCGCGTGAGAAGCTTGAGAACTTTTACCTCTACCGCTTCAAGCGCATGCCACGTGCTTCAGCAGAAGAATACGACTTGCCGCCACGTGCCCGTACCTTCCCGCATGGCCTCAAACCCAAAGAGCCGATGGAACTGACCGTAGAGTCAATTTTGAAGTCACAGGCAAAGGCAGCCTCTGCCCACAAAGAGCGATCGTCTCGCGGCCGCCGTCAGCGCCGCTAACAGCTCCATTTGCACCAATAGCAAAAAAGCCAAGTAAGGTTCACCCTACTTGGCTTTTCTTTAGGCTGATTTTAAGCTGTAGCCATTACTTGGCTAGAAAAACGTCCAGCTCTTCACTACCACCGATGTGCTGGCCACCGATGAATACCTGAGGTACCGTGCTGCGCCCGGTAATTGCGCGTAGGCTAACCGTAGTTGCATCTTTGCCAAGTACCACTTCTTCGTAGTTCAGGCCAGCATCGATCAGGCTCTGCTTAGCTTTGACACAGAATGGGCAACCCGGCTTGGAAAATACCGTGATTGACTCTTGTACTTTGTGCTCTGGTGCAACGTAGGCCAACATGGTGTCTGCATCAGAAACCTTGAACGGGTCGCCCGGTTCGTCGTTTTCGATGAACATTTTTACAACAACGCCATTCTTCACCAGCATGCTGTAACGCCATGAGCGGTCACCGAAGCCAAGGTCGTTCTTAGCTACCAGCATACCCATACCTTTCGAGAACTCACCGTTACCGTCTGGAATGAAAGTGATATTTTCCGCTTCTTGGTCTTGTTTCCATGCGTTCATCACAAACGTGTCGTTTACAGAAACACACAGGATGTCATCAACACCATGCTCAGCAAATACTGGCGCCAACTCGTTATAGCGAGGAAGGTGGCTTGAAGAACACGTTGGGGTAAATGCACCCGGTAGCGAAAAGACGATAACGGTTTTATTAGCAAATAGCTCATTGGTTGTAACGTCTACCCACTGGTCGCCTTGGCGAGTGTGGAAAGTGACCTGAGGTACCGCTTGGCCTTCTTTTGATTCAAACATACTAGATTCCCTAAAATTAAAAAGCTGCTGTTGCAACCGGAGCTTTTTCAACATTGCTCCTTGTTGATGGAATCATTATGCCATTTTGACGATAGAGTTCACTTTGATTTTACTCATCGATTCAATAGGTAATGCCTATCGTGAATTCAGTATACGAATTAATCAACAATGTTCGTTCTATTAATTTAAACCCAGTGAATACTCAAATGAATTTCAAGTGTGAGTCAATAACTCAAACTGATTTAATACGCATACTTTGCCTAATATATAAGCAATGAATTTTGCTTTTAGTTACCATAAAAATATATGTTACACATGTATGATTACATATGACAAAGATCAGTTTTTGAAGCGGAAATGTAATTATAATTCGCCGAATTTTACAAACCGAAGCGAAATTATAAAAATGAATAAACTTAAAATACCTCTATTGGCTTTATCTATTTCAGTAGTTACTGGTTGTGGTGGTGGTGATAGTGACGGTGGTGGTAATGGTGGCAACTACGGCAATAATCCGGCATCTGAATCACACACTCGCGCAGTTCTAAAAGCCATTGTTGCTGGTCATGACAACTTTACAGTTTACACTGAGCATGATTTCCCGCGTGAGTCATCGAACCACTGGATGAACGCAGGATTGACTGAGCGTAATGATGAATACAAATGCCAAGGGTTTTGTTCACTTGATCAAAACCCTGTTGAGACTGAAGGTGTGATTTGGCGTCACGATGTATCTGAAGATAACCTTGTTCCTGTTTATTATGCTGTAATTGGTGATGATGCCAAAGAAGAGATCGACCCGCGTGTAACAGAAGGTTTGAAAGGAATCGAAGCAGCTATTGACCGTAAAGTGTTCGAGGACAAAGGTTTCATTCGCTTTTCTGACGCTGATGTAACAAACTTTTCTACAATTGATTACTCTGACGCGATTGGACGCGGCAAAGGTGGGTTGATCATTTCTGTTGGCACTGCACACCAAGTTTCCAAAAATGGTGAAATCATGTGTGGTTCTGTGACTTCGGCACCTTACATTGCAGGCTCTCCAAACATGATTGTTGACACAAACGGTGTACTACAGAGTGATAAAGGTTGGGTTTGGCTAAACCTAGGTAACGACAACTGTGGCTTTGACACCAATATTGTTAAGCACGAACTAGCTCACTACTTCATGCAGCATGATGGACACTTTGATGGGTTTGGTGAGAATGGTGACACTTTCTCTGAATCTACCGAAGCAGTGCTTCACACGATTTACAACAACGCTATTGGCGCTCCAGTAGAATCAATGTCGTACACATGGGATGCTAAATAACCGCATTCAACTGTATTAACGCCCTGAAAATAAGGCGGAGCGCTCTGGGATTAGAGGATTTGAACCCTAGATCCCAGATGCAAAAAGGGCCTGCATTTCTGCAAGCCCTTCGAATGTGGTGGAGCCAGATCGAGGCATGGAGGGATTTTCAAATCCCCTCTTCAGAACCCAACGCATACGAAAAAGCCCCGTCTTTCGACGGGGCTTTTTCTAAATGTGGCGGAGAGATAGGGATTTGAACCCTAGATACGCTATTAACGTATGCCGGTTTTCAAGACCGGTGCTTTCAACCACTCAGCCATCTCTCCGTA